>OMZJ01000003.1 GCA_900315495.1 uncultured Lachnospiraceae bacterium | reverse complement strand
CAGCCTTGTCGTGCAGCCGTGAGACGGAAGATGTCGGCAACTTCTGCCGGTAGGAAACCCCGGCCGCAGTTTCTGCGGCCGGGGTTTCTGTACATTCGCGGATCCATATGCTATGATAGGTCGGCAAAAGTGCGGCCGATGCCGCACTGCCGCTTCCGCGGGACCGTTCGGAGAATCCGGACGGCAGCGGACACGGAACCCAAAAAGCCGCCCGGTACCGGCGGACATGAAGGAGAAAATCATGGAAGTATCAGAATTTGACTATGAGCTGCCCAAGGAACTGATCGCACAGGATCCGATCCCGGATCGGTCGGCTTCCCGGCTGATGATACTGGATAAAAAGACAGGCGAAACCCAGGACAGGATCTTCCGCGACATCGTGGATGAGCTGAACCCCGGCGACTGCCTCGTCATCAATGACACGAAGGTGATTCCGGCGCGTCTTCTGGGACAGCGGGAAGAGACAGGGGGCCATGTGGAGGTGCTTCTCCTCAAGCGGAAGGAGGGCGATGTCTGGGAGTGCCTGGTCCGCCCAGGCAAGAAGTGCCGTCCCGGCACGCATCTGACCTTCGGCGACGGCCGGCTGAAGGCGGAGATCCTGGAAGTGGTGGATGACGGCGACCGCCTGATTCACTTCACCTATGACGGAATCTTTGAGGAGATTCTCGACCAGCTCGGCCAGATGCCGCTTCCGCCGTACATCACCCATGAGCTTAAGGACAAGAACCGCTATCAGACCGTGTACGCCTCGGTGGCAGGTTCGGCGGCAGCGCCGACGGCCGGACTGCATTTCACGAAGGAGCTTCTGCAGCAGATCGAGGCAAAAGGCGTCCGGATCGTCCGGATCACCCTGCATGTGGGTCTAGGCACCTTCCGCCCGGTGAAGGTGGACGAGGTGGAAAATCACCACATGCATTCCGAAATCTACCGCGTGACACCGGAGGCGGCGGAAGTCATCAACCGGACCAAAAAGGAAGGCGGACGGGTGATCGCCGTCGGAACCACCAGCTGCCGGACGCTGGAGTCGGCGACGGGTGACGACGGAATCCTGCGCGCGGAGACAAAGTGGACGGATATCTTCATCTATCCGGGCTATCAGTTCAAGATGGTAGATGCGCTGATCACGAATTTCCATCTCCCCAAGAGCACGCTGATCATGCTGGTCAGCGCACTGGCGGGGCGGGAGCACATCCTGAATGCCTATCAGGAGGCGGTCCGGAAGAAATATCGCTTTTTCTCCTTCGGCGATGCCATGTTCATCCGCTGAGCGCACAGCGGCACAGGTCTGCCGCCGGCCGCGGGGCCGCGGCGTGAGGAATACAGAGCAATGGAAAACGAAAAAATCAGACTGAACAAGTATCTGAGCGAACAGGGAATCTGTTCGCGCCGGGAAGCGGATCGCCTGGCGGAGCAGGGAAAGATTCTGATCAACGGCAGAAGAGCGGAACCGGGGATGCGGGTGTCCGCGGCGGACGAGATCGCGGTCGACGGCAAAGTGCTGGAACGGGCGAAGGTGCGTCCGGTTCTGATTGCCGTGAACAAGCCGGCGGGTGTCGTCTGCACCACAGCAGAGTTCCCGGGGGAATACAACATTGTCCGGATGGTCAACTACCCGACCCGGATCTATCCGATCGGCCGGCTCGACAAGGATTCGGAGGGGCTGATCCTGATGACCAACCAGGGGGAGCTGGTCAATGACATCCTCAAGAGCAGCGCGGAAAAAGAGAAAGAGTATGTCGTCCGCATCCACGAGGCGGTCACGCCGGAGTTCATCCAAAGGATGGGAAACGGCGTCTTTCTCCCGGAGCTGAAGGTCACGACCAAACCCTGCCGCATACGGCAGACGGGAGCCAGGGAGTTCACGATTATCCTGACCCAGGGACTGAACCGTCAGATCCGCCGGATGTGCGAGGCGCTGGACTGCCACGTGGCTTCGCTGAAGCGTGTCCGCATTATGAATATCCGTCTGGGCAATCTTCCGTCGGGCCATTACCGCAATGTTACCGAGGCCGAATTTGAGGAAATGGTACGGGAGTTCTGAGAAAAGCTGAGGCAGAAACCATGAATGAAGAGCAGAGCAGCCGGATGAAGGCGCTCGTCGACCGCCTCGACGAGGCCGCCCGGGTCTACTATACGGAAAACCGGGAGATCATGTCCAACCGCGCGTACGACGAACTGTACGACGAGCTGGCAGCGCTGGAGAAGGAGACGGGCGTGGTGATGGCCAAGAGCCCGACCGCGCATCCCGGCTACGAAGTGTCCGGCTCCCTCCCGAAGGTCACGCACGTGAGTCCGATGCTGTCTCTGGACAAGACCAAGGAGATTTCCGTGCTGCAGTCGTTTCTCGGCACACAGACCGGGCTGCTGTCGTGGAAGATGGACGGGCTGACGGTGGTGCTGACCTATGAGAACGGCGTTCTCACCCGGGCGGTGACCCGCGGAAACGGCCTGGTCGGCGAGCTGGTCACGGCCAATGCCCGGCAGTTCGTCAATATTCCGGCCGTCATCCCTTTCCGCGGAACATTGATTCTGCGCGGGGAGGCTGTGATCTCTTATGCGGATTTCCGCCGGCTGAATGAGGAGACGGGGGACGCGGACGCGAAATACAAGAATCCGCGGAATCTGTGCGCCGGGTCCGTGCGCCAGCTGGACAGCCGGGTCACGGCACAGCGGAACGTCCGGCTGATCCCGTTTGCCCTGGTCTCCGCGGCGGAGCGGGACGGGGACGGGACGGAACACCCGGTGGACTTCGGCAATTCCCGCGAGAACCAGTTCCGCTGGCTGACGGCGCAGGGGTTTGAGGTTGTCCCCTACCGGCGGGTGACGGCACAGACGCTTCCGGACGCTGTCCATGCCTTTGCGGAAGAGATCCGGACTTTTCCGCTGCCCAGCGACGGGCTGGTCCTTCTGATGGACGACATCGCCTACGGAGACAGCCTCGGGACCACGGCAAAGTTTCCGCGCAATGCGATGGCCTTCAAATGGAGGGATGAGACTGCGGAGACGGTGCTCACGGAAGTCGAGTGGAGCCCCTCCCGCACAGGGCTATTGAATCCGGTGGCGGTTTTTCAGCCGGTGGAGCTGGAGGGAACCACGGTCTCCCGCGCAAGTCTCCACAATGTCTCCTTCGTCCGGGGCATGGAACTTGGCATCGGCGACCGCATCACGGTCTATAAGGCGAATATGATCATCCCGCAGATCGCCGAGAATCTCACCCGGAGCGGGAATCTGGCGCTCCCGGAACACTGCCCGGTATGCGGTGCAGAGACCAGGGTGCTGACGACGAACGAGGAGGAAGCAGTGCAGGTCCTGACCTGCCCCAACCCGGACTGCCCGGCCAAGCAGATCGGACGGTTCGAACTCTTTGTGAGCCGCGGCGGCATGAATATCGACGGCATTTCCACGGCGACGGCGGAGCGCCTGGTGGATGCAGGCTTTGTCAGGGAGCCGGCGGATTTTTACCATCTGGACCGGTACCGGGAGCAGATCACGGGGATGGAAGGCTTCGGGGAGAAGTCCTATGAGAACATGATCGCCTCCATCGAGCGGTCCCGCCGGGTGCAGGCCGGCTCCCTCCTGTGCGCGCTGGGAATCCCCGGCGTGGGGAGCGCGACAGCCAGGATTCTGGCCGAGGCGTTTGGCGGCGATATCGGCGCGATCCGGGCGGCCTCGGCGGAGGAACTCTCCGCCGTCGACGGGATCGGGCCGGTGATGGCGGAGGAGATCCACGGGTGGTTTGCGGATCCGAAGAATGCTGGCATGCTGGACCGCCTTCTCCCCGAGCTGACGATCGAAAAAACGCAGAAGCGGGACAGCCTGCCGCTTGCCGGAAAGACGTTTGTCATCACAGGGGCACTGACGAAATTTGAAAACCGCGATGCCATGAAGGCGTGGATTGAGGAGCGCGGCGGGAAAGTCGCCGGAAGCGTCTCAAAGAAGACATCGGCCCTGATCACTAACGACACCTCCACCGGGTCTGCCAAGAACCGGAAGGCCGCAGAGCTGGGCATTCCGGTTCTCTCGGAGGAGGCGTTTCTGGCGCAGTGGGGACAGTGACCGCCGCGGACAGAAAGCCGTACTGGACGCTGGCGGAGGACAGCTCCCGGAAACGGCAGGCGGTGCTGACAGACATGGACGGCCCGTGCAGGAAACCGGCATGAGACCTTCGGCGGCAGAAAACAGGTACAGACAGGAGCGCACAGAGAAAGGAGACAGAGATGCCGATACGTGTGGATGATGATCTTCCTGCCCGGGAAATTCTCGAGGCGGAGAATATTTTCATGATGGGACAGGACCGTGCAGACGCACAGGATGTGCGCCCGCTGGAGATCGTGATCCTGAACCTCATGCCGGTCAAGCCGGACTATGAGATCCAGATCCTCCGGGCGCTCTCCAACACGCCGCTGCAGGTCAACGCGACGTATCTGACGCTCTCCACGCATCAGTCCAAAAACACGCCGGCCAGCCACATCAACCGGTTTTATGAGCTCTTTCCGGCGATCCGGGACCGCTTCTTTGACGGCATGATCATCACCGGCGCGCCGGTGGAGCACATGCCCTTTGAGGAGGTCAACTACTGGGAAGAACTCAAGGGCATCATGGACTGGACCCGGACTCATGTCACCAGCACTCTGTACATCTGCTGGGGCGCCCTGGCGGGCATCTATTATCACTATGGCATCGACAAGGAAAAGCTGCCGCGCAAGCTGTCGGGAATCTACCGGCACCGGCTGCTGGACCGCCGGGACCCCCTGGTGCGCGGCTTTGACGACATTTTCTATGCCCCTCATTCGCGCTACAGCGGGATCCGCCGGGAGGATGTGGTGAAAAATCCAAACCTGCGTCTTCTGGCCGAGTCCGATGAGGCCGGTGTCTACCTCTGCCGCAGCAATGACGGCAGGGATGTGTTCCTGTTCGGCCATCCGGAATACGACCGGATGACGCTGGACGCGGAATATCACAGGGATCTGGCGCGGGGGCTGAACCCGGAGATCCCGGAGAACTATTACGAGAATGATGATCCCTCGACAACGCCGCTTCTGACCTGGCGGGCGCACGCCAACAGCCTGTATACGAACTGGCTGAACTTCTTTGTCTACCAGGCGACGCCGTACAAATTCACCCGGTAAAGAATCGTTGAAAACCATCGGTGCTTATGTTAGAATGACCCCAGAGCAGCGGCAGAAAAAAAGGGCGGCCAGGATGCGCCCGATCACAGAATCGTGTTTTCCAGCTTTCCGGAAAAGACAGGAGACGGTATGGCAAAAGCAGGCAGAGTAATGCTGAAACTCAGCGGCGAGGCACTCGCCGGGGACAAGAAGACCGGATTTGACGAGGAGGTCGTCCGGGATGCGGCCCGTCAGGTAAAGACGGCGGTTGACGAGGGCATTCAGGTGGGAATTGTGACCGGCGGCGGCAATTTCTGGCGCGGGCGCACCAGCACGGCAGTTGACCGCACGAAGGCCGACCAGATCGGTATGCTGGCGACGGTGATGAACTGCATTTATGTATCCGAGATCTTCCGCACGGAGGGAATGCAGACAGAGATTTTCACCCCGTTTGTCTGCGGATCCTTCACGAAGCTCTTCTCCAAGGATGCGGCGGTGGAAGCGCTCAACGCGGGAAAGGTCGTCTTCTTTGCGGGGGGAACGGGCCATCCCTACTTCTCGACGGATACGGGCGTGGTTCTGCGCGCGATTGAGATGGAGGCCGACCGGATTCTGCTCGCCAAATCGATTGACGGCGTCTATGACAGCGACCCGGCGGTCAATCCGAATGCGAAGAAATACGACACCATTCCGATCAGCCGCGTGGTGGATGAGCGCCTCGGCGTCATCGACCTGACGGCTTCGATCCTGTGCATGGAAAATCATATGCCGCTTGCGGTTTTCGGGCTGAAGGGGGAGAACAGCATTGCCGACGCCCTTCGCGGAAAAATCAGCGGGACCATTGTGACCGCATGATCATGAACATAGAGTGAGAGGAGCGAATTTCGTATGAACGACGTACAGAAAGAATCCGAGAAGAAGATGGAAGGTGCGCTGCACGCGCTGGAGGACCGGTTCACCGGAATCCGGGCCGGCCGCGCCAACCCCAATGTGCTCAACCACATCGAGGTGGAGTACTACGGCGTGATGACTCCGCTGCAGCAGGTGGCCAATGTATCTGTGCCGGAGCCGCGCATGATCTCCATCAAGCCGTATGACAAGAGCCTGCAGAAGCCCATCATGAAGGCCATTCAGGTCTCCGATCTGGGCATCAACCCGACCACGGACGGAACCAATGTGCTGCTGGTCTTCCCGCAGCTGACGGAGGAACGCCGCAAGGACCTGGTCCGCGAAGTCAAGAAGGAGAGCGAGCAGGCCAAGACGATTGTCCGCAACATCCGCCGCGATGCCAACGATGCGCTGAAGAAGGCGCAGAAGGCGTCCGAGATCACTGAGGACGATCAGAAGGACGGTGAGGAGAAGATCCAGAAGCTCACCGACAAGTACATCGAGAAAATCGATGCCGCGGTGGCGGACAAGACGAAGGAACTGATGACGGTTTAAAAAAGGGCCGGACGAAAGCAGAGGGCAGGGGACGACCCTGCCCTCTGACGTACAGAGGGCCTTCCGGCCGGGAGACCGGAAGGCAGTCCGGAACAGACAGGCGTCAGGAAAGAGAGGAAACCATGGCGGAGGAAACCGCGGGGATCAGAATCCCGGGGCATGTGGCGATTATCATGGATGGCAACGGCAGGTGGGCCGAGAAGCGCGGTCTCCCGCGCACGGCGGGCCACGCGAAGGGATGCGAGGTTCTCGAACAGACGGTCCGCGACTGTGCGAACATCGGAATCCGGTATTTCACGGTCTATGCATTTTCCACGGAAAACTGGAAGCGATCGGTGGAGGAGGTCTCGGGGCTGATGCATCTGTTCCGCATTTACATTCGGAAGCTGCAGAAGGTTGCGATGGAGGAGAATGTGCGCGTGCGGGTCATCGGCGAGCGGCGCCGCTTTGCGCCGGATCTGATCGCGGCGCTGGACGAGATCGAGTCTGTGACGAAGGGCAACACGAGGATGGATTTTGTCATGGCGATGAACTATGGCGGAAGAGACGAGATCCGCCGGGCGGTCGTGAAGCTGGCAGGCCTTGTCCGGTCCGGTGCGTTGAATCCGGAGGACATCACGGAGGAGACCATCTCCCGGGCGCTGGACACAGGGGAAATTCCGGATCCGGATTTTCTGATCCGCACCAGCGGGGAGAAACGCCTCTCCAATTTCCTCCTCTGGCAGTCTGCCTACACCGAGTTCTACAGTACCCCCGTCCTCTGGCCGGATTTCAACAAGGAGGAGCTTCTCCGGGATCTGGCGGTATACGGGAGCCGGGACCGCCGCTACGGTGGAGTGAAGACAAAGTGAAGAAAGGAAAAAGATGTTTACAACAAGACTGATCAGCGGCGCGGTTCTTGTCGCGCTGACACTTCTTCTGGGAATTCTCGGCGGCCCGGTGCTCGCCATTGTCAACGGCGTGATCGCCGTGATCGGCATGTTTGAGCTGTACCGCGCGTTCGGCATCGAAAACGAGCGCACGGCGCTGATCGGATATCTCGGCGCGGCGGTGCTCTACATTTTTCTGATCGCCGGGCGCAGGGACCTGGTCCTGATGGCTGTGATCCTGACATTCCTGTGCATGATGGCGCTGTACGTTTTCCGCTTCCCGAAGATTGAGACGGCGGAAGTGCTGGAGGCATTCTTCGGATTCTTCTATGCCGGCGTGCTGCTGTCCTACCTCTGCCAGACGCGGATGGCACCGGACGGAAAATATACCCTCTGGCTGATCTATCTGTCTGCCTGGGGCTGTGACACCTCGGCCTACTGCGTCGGAAAGCTGTTCGGAAAGCACCACATGACGCCGGAACTCTCTCCACATAAAACCATCGAGGGCGCGGTTGGCGGCATCTGCGGGGCGGCGCTGTTCTGTCTGATCTACGGCCTGCTCGTGCGGGATCAGCTGATTGCCTTTGAACATCCGGTTTTCTCCTGTGTACTGGTCGGCGCGGTGGGCGCGCTGATCTCGATGATCGGAGACCTGGCGGCCTCGGCGGTGAAGCGCAAGGCCGGCATCAAGGATTACGGTCATCTGATTCCGGGGCACGGCGGCATCATGGACCGTTTTGACAGCATCGCGTTCACGGCGCCGGTCATCTACTGGCTGGTTGTGCTTCTGCAGGCGTAAGGGCAGAGGCCGTTTATCACACAGCTGCCGCGGCTTCGGACCGTCTCCCCCGCTGACGATTCGTGCCGCGGCAGTGCCGGAGGAGAGTAGGATGAAAAAGATAGCAATTCTAGGATCAACAGGTTCCATCGGAACGCAGGCGCTCGAAGTCATCGCCGCGAATCCGGATATGAAGGTGACGGCGCTGGCGGTGAACCGGAACATTGATCTTCTGGAAAAGCAGGTGCGCCGTTTCCATCCGGAGATTGTCTGCGTCTATGACCGGACCGCGGCGGAGGATCTCCGCGTGAAAATCGCGGACACTCCGGTGCGCGTGGTGTCCGGAATGGAGGGCCTGGTCGAGACGGCGGTGCATCCCGGCTCGGAACTCGTCCTCTCGGCGGTGGTCGGCATGATCGGCATCCGCCCTGCCATCGAGGCGATCCGCGAGGGAAAGGATCTGGCCCTCGCCAACAAGGAAACCCTGGTCACGGCGGGGCACCTGATCCTGCCCCTGGTGCGCGAGTACGGCGTGCGCCTCCTTCCGGTGGACAGCGAGCACTCGGCCATTTTCCAGTGCCTGCAGGGAAACCGGGGCAGCCGGATCGACAAGATCCTTCTGACCGCCTCCGGCGGGCCGTTCCTCGGCAGAAAGAAAGAGGATCTGGTCAATATTCAGCCGGAAGACGCACTGAAGCACCCCAACTGGGTGATGGGACGCAAGATCACCATCGATTCCTCCACGATGGTCAACAAGGGACTGGAAGTGATGGAGGCGAAGTGGCTGTTTGACGTGTCCTATGACCAGATTCAGATCGTGATCCAGCCGCAGTCGGTCATTCACTCGGCGGTCCAATTTGAGGACGGCGCCGTGATGGCGCAGCTCGGCTGCCCGGACATGAAAATTCCGATCCAGTATGCGCTGACCTATCCGGAGCGCAGGCCGCTGGCGGGAGACCGCCTGGATCTGGCAAAGCTTGGGAAGATCACTTTCTTTGCGCCGGATCCGGAGAATTTCCCGGCGCTGAAACTGGCAGACCGGGCCGGCCGCACCGGCGGGAACATGCCGACGGTATTCAACGCGGCCAATGAGGCGGCGGTGGCGCGGTTCCTCAATCACGAGCTTTCCTATCCCGGCATCACGGATTCGATTGCCGCGGCGATGAATCACATCCGCCGGGTGGACGACCCGGATCTGTCGCAGATCCTTGAGACGGAAGCTGAGACCAGAGATTTTCTGCAGAGCTTCTGGGAAAACGGAGGAAAATGAGTCAGGCGTTCAGTATACTGGCACTCATTCTGATTCTGGGGCTGGTGGTCATCATCCATGAGTGGGGGCATTTCCTTCTGGCAAAGCTGAATGGCGTGGGCGTGATCGAATTCTCTGTCGGATTCGGCCCGCGCCTGTTCAGTTTTGTGAAAAACGGGACACGGTATTCGCTCAAGGCAGTTCCTTTCGGCGGATCCTGCCAGCTTCTGGGCAATGATTTCGGGCTCTCATCGGATGATCCGGATGTGGTGCACGACGATGCCCACGCATTTTCCAAAAAGAATGTCTGGTCCCGGATTTCCATCATCGCGGCCGGGCCGGTGTTCAACTTTCTGCTCGCTTATGTGCTTGCCGTGATTGTGATCAGCTTTGCGGGCATCGACCGGCCGACTGTTGCGGGGGTGATGGACGGTTATCCCGCGGCCGAGGCGGGCCTGCAGGCGGGGGACCGGATCACGCGGATCAACAACACGGGGATTCACCTGTACCGCGACGTTCAGTTGTACACCGTGATTCACGAGGGCGAAGAGCTCTCTGTCACCTTTGTGCGGGACGGCGAGAAAATGCGCACGGTGATCACGCCGGTCTACAGCGAGGAGGACGGCCGGTACCTGCTCGGGATCTACGGCAGCGGCCGCACGCCGACGAACTGGTACGAGACGCTGGGTTACAGCTGGCAGGAACTGCGGTTCAATGTCAAGGAAGTGCTGGATGCGCTGGGAATGATTTTCACGGGAAGGCTTCCCCTCACCTCCTTCTCCGGGCCGGTCGGCATGGCCGGGGCGGTGAATGACATTGTGGATGAGGTCAATGCGGATACGGCCGGAGAGAGCGCGCTGACCACGGCCTACTATATGTTCCTGAACCTGGCCTCCTTCGCCCTGATGATTTCGGCCAACCTGGGCGTGATGAACCTTCTGCCGATCCCTGCCATGGACGGAGGAAGACTGGTCTTCCTGTTTCTGGAAGCGATCCGCGGCAAGCCGGTTCCACCCGAGAAAGAGGCGATCGTTCATACCGCTGGCATCCTCTTCCTGTTCGGCTTCATGATTTTCATCATGGGGCACGACATCTGGTCGATTTTTCAGTGACCTTTTTCTACCTGTGCCGGAATCACGTAAAATTTTGAAACCGAGAGAGTCTGCAGAGAGGGAAGGATATGACATACAGAGAACAGACAAAGGAAATCCGGATCGGAAACCGGGTGATCGGCGGCGGGAATCCCATCCTGATCCAGTCCATGACGAACACGGATACCCGGGACGTCAGCGCCACCGTGGATCAGATTCTGCGGCTGGAGGACGCTGGGTGCGAGCTGATCCGGTGCACGGTGCCGGACCGCGAGAGCGCGAAGGCACTCTCGGAGATCAAAAAGAGAATTCATATCCCGCTGATCGCGGACATCCACTTTGACTACCGGCTGGCCATTGAGGCCATGGAAAACGGTGCGGACAAGATCCGCATCAATCCCGGAAACATCGGTTCCGAGGAACGGGTTTACCAGGTGGTGCAGAAGGCAAAGGAATGCCATGTGCCCATCCGGGTCGGCGTGAATTCGGGATCGCTGGAAAAGGACCTCCTGGAAAAATACGGGGGCGTCACGGCGGAGGCGCTGGCGGAGAGCGCCGAAAATCAGGTGCGCCTGATCGAGAGCATGGGCTATGACCAGCTCGTCGTGAGCATCAAATCCTCCGACGTGATGATGTGCGTGGACGCGTACCGGCGGTTTGCCGGGCGGACGCCCTATCCGCTGCATGTCGGCATCACGGAGGCGGGGACCGTCACGTCCGGCAACATCAAATCCGCCATCGGTCTCGGGCTGATTCTGAGTGCCGGGATCGGAGACACCATCCGGGTTTCCCTCACCGGGGATCCGGCGGAGGAGATCCGCTCGGCGCAGATCATCCTGCGGACGCTCGGGCTGCGGAAGGGAGGCGTGGAGATCGTCTCCTGCCCGACCTGCGGCCGGACAAAGATTGATCTGATTTCGCTGGCGGATCAGGCGGAGAAACTAGCGGCGGGCTATCCGGATCTCAACCTGAAGATTGCCGTGATGGGATGCGTCGTCAACGGACCGGGCGAGGCGAAGGAAGCGGATTTCGGCATCGCGGGCGGCGACGGCTGCGGGGTCCTGATCGAGAAGGGGCAGATCGTGAAGACAGTGCCGGAGGATCAGCTCCTGAACGTTCTCCGGGAGGAACTGGACCGGATGCGCGGCAGACAGAATGCGAAGGAGGAGCTTTGACCAAACCATTTCCGGAAGTGTTTCCGACCCTGAAGCTGTCGGATGAGATGCAGGGCCTGATGGCGCACTGCGATGTGACGGCGGTCTGCTATAACCGGGACCGGACGCAGATCCGCGTGCATCTCACCGCCCGGAGGCTGATCCCGAAGGCAGAGATGTTCGCGCTGGAAAAAACCATGACGGACCAGCTGTTCCCGGATCACAGCCTGCAGGTCGGGATCGTGGAGCATTTTGCGCTGTCGGAGCAGTATGACCTGGCGTATCTTGCGGAACACTATCAGGAGAGCATCCTCACGGAGCTGGAGGAGGAAGACCTGATTGATTATCACATCCTGCACCGGGCAAAATGGGAGACCGAGGGAGATCGGCTGATCATCACGGTTCCGGACGGTACCATCGCGAGAAACCGGGGGCCGAAGCTTGCCCACTGGATCAGCGGGCTGTTCACACACCGGCTGGCGGTTCCGGCGCAGGTGGAGATCCGGTACCAGAAACAGGACCAGAAGAAACTGCGCGAGGAGCGGATGGCCGAGGAGCAGCGCGAGGTGCAGAGGGTGCTGCGCCAGTGCGGGCAGGCGGCCGGCATGGAATCTGCGGCCGCGGTCCGGGATGCGGCACCGACCGGCATCGCTTCCGCCGGCTCCGCTTCTGCGGCCGGATCCGGCGCCGGGCCTGTGCAGAGTCAGACCAGGGCGGTCTTTTCTGCACAGAGTCAGAACACCGGTTTCTCCGGGGAGAAGAGGCCCTTCCGCCAGAAGGGCGGCTTTGACGGACGCAGGAAGCTGGTGCGCGGTTCCGGCCCCAACCTGGTGTATGGGCGCGACTTTGACTATGCGGAGATTACACCGATCTCGGAGATTCAGGAGGAGATCGGCGATGTGGTCATCAAGGGGGTCGTTCTCTCCGTGGATGAGCGGCCTCTGCGCAAGGGCGACCGCAGCATTTTCTCCATTGCGGTGACGGATTACCAGGACACCATCATCGTCAAGCTGTTCCTCCCCAATGAATTTCTGGAGGAATTCCGCCCGAATGTGGCGGTGGGAAAGTGCGTGATTGTCAACGGGCGCACCATATTCGACACCTTTGAGCATGAGATTACCATCGGATCGGTGATCGGCATCCAGAAGGGTACCTGGGAGGACGGCACCGAGGCCCGGGAGGATCATGAGCCGGTGAAGCGGGTGGA
Source organism: uncultured Lachnospiraceae bacterium (assembly GCA_900315495.1). GTDB lineage: Bacteria > Bacillota > Clostridia > Lachnospirales > Lachnospiraceae > Anthropogastromicrobium. The sequence goes on along the minus strand of OMZJ01000003.1, from coordinate 44,313 downwards.
GCTCCACTGCCATACCAAGGCCAGCGAGATGGACGCGGTGACAGACGCCGAGGTGCTGGTGCGCCGCGCGCATTCATGGGGGCACAAGGCCATGGCCATCACGGACCACGGCTGCGTCTATGCCTTCCCGGAGGCTGCCCACGCGCTGGACAAGGACCCGGCTCAGGGCAGCGACTTCAAGGTGCTCTACGGCTGCGAGGGATACCTCGTGGATGACCGCAAGCACATTGTCACCAATGTAAAGGATCCTGCGGCGCCGCTGCGGGGATCTTTCGTCGTGTTCGACCTGGAGACGACCGGATTCCATTCCCATAACGACCGCATCATCGAGATCGGCGCAGTCAAGGTCGTGGACGGTGCCGTCACGGATCATTTTTCCCAGTTTGTCAATCCGGGCCGTCCGATTCCTTACAACATCGAGCATCTGACGTCCATCAGCGACGAGACGGTGAAGGATGCGCCGCCCATCGAGACGGTTCTGCCGGAATTCCTGCAGTTCTGCGCCGGCTGCATGCTGGTCGCCCACAATGCCGATTTCGACACCGGCTTCCTCTCGGCCAACATGGAGCGCCTCGGGCTGGGGCACTTTGATTTCACCTATCTGGACACGGTCGGGATGGCCCGCTTCCTGCTTCCGCATCTGCATCGGTACAAACTGGATACCGTGGCGAGGGAACTCGATGTCTCGCTGGAAAATCACCACCGCGCGGTGGACGATGCCGGCGCAACCGCCGAGATTTTCGTCAAACTGATCGCGATGCTGGAAAAGAAGGACATCCATACGTTGGGAGACCTGCAGGAGAAAGCCGTGCTGACGCCGGAGGCGATCATGCACCTGCCCACCTACCACATCATTCTGATTGCAAAGAACGAGGTCGGGCGCATCAACCTGTACCGTCTGGTCTCCCTGGCACATGTGAAATATTTCGCCCGGACCGCCCGGTTCCCGCGGTCGGAGATCGAAAAGTACCGCGAGGGGCTGATCATCGGCTCCGCCTGCGAGGCAGGAGAGCTGATCCAGGCCATCGAGGATCAGGCCTCCGATGAGGAGCTGGTCCGCATCGCCGGATTCTATGACTATCTGGAAATTCAGCCGACGATGAACAATGCGTTTCTGCTGCGGGAGGAGAATTCGGGGTATCGCACGGAAGAGGATCTGCAGCAGATCAGCCGCAAGGTTGTCGCGCTCGGCGAGATGACCGACAAACCGGTCTGCGCAACCTGCGATGTGCACTTTATCGACCCGCAGGACGAGATCTACCGGCGCATCATCATGGCCGGCAAGGGCTTTGCCGATGCCGACCGGCAGCCGCCGCTGTATCTTCGGACAACCCGGGAGATGCTGGACGAATTCCAGTTTCTCGGAAGCGACAAGGCCTATGAGGTTGTGGTGACCAACACCAATCTGATTGCGGACATGTGCGATCGGATTTCGCCGGTGCGCCCGGACAAGTGCCCGCCGGTCATTGAGAACTCGGAACAGGACCTGCGCGACATGTGCTTCAAGAAGGCCCATGCCATGTACGGGGATCCGCTGCCGCCGATCGTGCAGGAGCGGCTCGAGCATGAGCTCAATTCCATCATCGGAAACGGCTATTCGGTGATGTACCTGATCGCCGAAAAGCTGGTCAACAAATCCAATGCCGACGGGTACCTGGTCGGTTCCCGCGGATCGGTCGGTTCGTCCCTGGCAGCGACCATGTCCGGCATCACGGAGGTCAACCCGCTGCCGCCGCATTACTACTGCCCGAAATGCCATTACAGCGACTTTGACTCCCCGGAGGTGAAAAAGTATGCCGGCATGGCCGGGTGCGACATGCCGGACAAGATGTGCCCGAAATGCGGGACAAAGCTGATCAAGGACGGGTTTGACATCCCCTTCGAGACCTTCCTGGGATTCTACGGGGACAAGGAGCCGGACATCGACCTGAACTTCTCTGGCGAGTATCAGAGCAAGGCGCACGCCTATACGGAGGTGATCTTCGGCGCCGGCCAGACCTTCCGGGCCGGCACGGTGGGCACCCTGGCGGACAAGACGGCCTGGGGCTATGTCAAGAAATATTATGACGAGCGCGGCATAGCCAAGCGCGGGTGCGAGATCGACCGCATCGCGAAGGGCTGCACTGGCGTCAAGCGGTCGTCCGGACAGCATCCGGGCGGCATCATCGTTCTGCCCAATGGGGAGGACATCAACTCCTTCACACCGGTCCAGCACCCGGCGGACGACATGACGACGTCGACCATTACCACCCACTTTGATTACCACAAGATTGACCACAACCTGCTCAAGCTGGACATCCTGGGCCATGATGACCCGACCATGATCCGCATGCTGCAGGATCTGATCGGGGTGGATCCGCGCACGTTCCCGCTGGATTCGCCGGAGGTCATGAGCCTGTTTGAGAACACGAAGGCGCTGGGAATCACGCCGGAGCAGATCGGCGGGACGAAGCTGGGCGTTCTCGGCCTGCCCGAATTCGGCACCGACTTTGCCATGCAGATGGTCATCGACGCCAAACCGAAGCATTTCTCGGACCTGATTCGCATCTCCGGACTGGCGCACGGCACCGATGTGTGGGCCGGCAACGCCGAGACCCTGATCAAGGAGGGCCGGGCGACGATTTCCACCGCCATCTGCACCCGGGACGACATCATGACCTTCCTGATCTCCAAGGGAATTGAGAAGGGCCTGGCGTTCAAGATCATGGAGTCGGTGCGCAAGGGCCGCGGCCTGAAGCCGGAGTGGGAGGAGGAGATGAATCAGCACGACCTCCCCGACTGGTATATCTGGTCCTGCAAGAAGATCAAATACATGTTCCCGCGGGCCCATGCGGCGGCCTACGACATGATGATGTGGAGAATCGCCTACGCCAAGGTATTCTACCCGCTGCAGTTCTATGCTGCCTGGTTCTCGATCCGCGCCACCGGGTTCTCCTACGAGCTGATGTGCCGCGGACAGGCGGAGCTGGAGCGGCATATGGAGGAGTACCGGTCCCGGACGGATCCCCTCTCCGACAAGGAGAAGGCAACCTACCACGACATGCGGCTGGTGCAGGAAATGTACGCGCGAGGCTTCACCTTCGTCCCCATCGAGATCGACAAGGTGCAGGCAAACCGCTTCCAGGTGATCGACGGGAAGCTGATGCCCTCCCTCTCCTCCATCGAAGGCATCGGAGCCAACCAGGCGGAGGCGATCGTGGACGCGGTCAAGGACGGCCCGTTCCTGTCGCGGCAGGATTTCCGCGAGCGCGCCGGGGTCGGGACGACGATTTCGGACAAACTCAATGAGCTGGGGATCCTCTCGGATCTTCCGGAGACGAACCAGCTCTCGATCTTTGACTTCATGGATCCGGGGGTGTAAGGCTTTCTGCGGTGGGAGCCCCTGCGGTCCGAAAGAGACTGCAGGGATCCCGGACGGAGGCAGGCTGTATGGACATCGGCGGACGCCAGTTCGGGACGCATCCTCGTCTTGACGTGAGACAGGGTGGATGATAAAATTGCGTTGCCATGAAAGGAGAGCTGAATGGAGATTTCCGAGTCAAAAGAGTACACGTTTGAGGACAATATTCCAGTAGGCCCGCTGAAAATTGCGGCGCTTGCCGGCGCGAGAGATCTCGCCGGCCTGGTGGACGGCCATATCGCAAGGGTCCGCCGTGAGGACGGCGCGCTGCGGGAGGCCCGCCTGAACGATCCGATGTACGATGGATATTACCGCGATTCCTATCTGCTTGATTTTGACTGCACGAGATTCGGCACGGGCGAGGCCAAGTGCGTGCTGCGGGAATCGGTCCGGGGCAAGGATGTCTTCGCGATGGTGGACATCACCAATTTCAGCCTCACGTATTCCTGCTGCGGGCAGACGAATTACATGTCGCCGGACAACCATTTTCAGGACCTGAAGCGTCTGATCGGCTGCTGCGGCACGGCTAAGCGCGTGAGCGTGATCATGCCGTTCCTCTATGAGGGCCGGCAGCACAAGCGCGCACGCCGGGAGTCGCTGGACTGCGCAATCGCGCTGCAGGAGCTGGTATCGATGGGGGTCAACAATATCATCACCTTTGATGCCCACGACCCGCGCGTGCAGAACGCGGTGCCGCTCAGCAGCCTGGACAACTTCATGCCGACCTACCAGTTCATCCAGAGTCTCCTGGCCCGGGAGAAAAACCTGCAGATCGACAAGGATCACCTGATGATCATCAGCCCGGATGAGGGCGCGATGGGCCGGAGCGTCTATTTTGCCAACAACCTGGGCGTGGACATCGGCATGTTCTACAAGCGCCGCGATTACTCGACGGTCGTCAACGGGCGCAACCCGATCGTCTCCCACGAATTCCTCGGACAGAGCGTGAAGGGGAAGACGGTGATCATCGTCGACGATATGATCAGTTCGGGCGAGAGCATGCTGGATACCTGCCGCGAGCTGAAGGACCGTGGCGCGGCGCGCGTTGTGGTCTGCTGCACATTCGGCCTGTTCACGGACGGTCTGGAAAAATTTGACGATTATTATTCCCAGGGCTATTTTGACTACGTGATCACCACCAACCTGATCTACCGGATCCCGGAGCTGAAGACGCGGGAATGGTATATTGAGGCGGATATGAGCCGTTTCCTGGCGGCGATTATCAACGCGATGAATCATGATGTCCCGATGGGCAACAGCCTGTCGCCGACAAGCCGGATTCAGCGGCTGCTGCGCCGATACCGGGAGGAGCAGAAGATCTCCGGGTGATGGCTGAGACATCCATGCAGAACGGTGAAAAGTGAATTCCGTTTCGATCAAGAATCCCCGGACAGAACATGCCTGCATCGTTCTGCCCGGGGTTTTTCTGTACCCATCCTGCCGTATGGATCTTCACCGCAGAGATTCCGCGGCTGCAGTCCTGCGGCAGAAATTCTCCGGAAGACATTTGAAACCAGGTATTTTATACGTGAAGTACCGGAAGCAAAGGAATCACAGGATCCATAAACAATATATAAACGGATAAACAGGAGGAATCCCATGAAGATCACACATCCGAAAATCAATCACCTGGTCAACCCGCTGGGGTATGACCTGGGCATCCCCACAGCCACCTGGGCGGTGGAGGAAGCGAAGGGAAAGCAGCAGACCGCGGCCAGAGTCCTGGTGTCGGAGACTCCGGATTTTTCTGCCGCAGTTTTTGACACCGGGTGGAGCCCGGATCTGAAGAATACCGGCGTGGAACTGGCCTTTGTGCGGAAACCATCCACGCGATACTACTGGAAGGCCGCTGTCCGGAGCGACGCCGGCGAGGAGGCGGAGAGCGAGACCGCCTGGTTTGAGACCCCAAAGGACGGGAACTGGCACGCGCAGTGGATCACGCCGGACTGCGAGCGCGATATCCAGGTGTCCCTGTGGAAGGATTTCACGCTGGACCGGCCGGCTGTCAGAGCCCGCATGTCGATGGTCGGGCTGGGCGTCTACGAGTGGACGCTCAACGGAAACAGGCAGGGGGAGGAATGCCTTCTGCCGGGGTTCTGCAACTATGACGCATGGATCCCATACCAGACCTTTGACGTGACGGACAGCCTGCGGCAGGGAGAAAACCATATCGAAGTGATGCTGGGCGACGGCTGGTACAAGGGTTGGTATGGCCTGAGCCAGAAGCACGACAATTACGGCGACCGTCTGGCTCTGATCGCCGAGCTGCACCTCTTCTTTGCGGACGGAACCGAGCAGATCATCGCGACAGACCCGACCTGGGAGGCGAAGAGAAGCCCCGTGACATATTCCGGGATCTACCCCGGCGAAGTCTATGAACCGGGCGTGGATGACAGGGAGCGTTTTGCCGTGAAGCCGATCGACCTCGGCCTTTCCCGCCTCACCCCGCGGCTGGATCCCCCGATTGTGGTCAACGAGCACCTGAAGCCCGTGGCGCTGATTCACACGCCGGCCGGCGAGACGGTCCTGGACATGGGCCAGAACATGGTGGGCTGGCTGCAGTTTAGCTGCAGTGCGCCGGCGGGCAGCAAGCTATACTTCCAGTTCGGAGAGATCCTTCAGAACGGCAATTTCTACCGCGACAACCTCCGCTCGGCCAAAGCCGAATTCACCTATCTGTCGGACGGGAAGGAGAGGCTGGTCCGTCAGCACTTCACCTTCTACGGCTTCCGCTATGTGAAAATCACAGGCTGGGAGGGAGATCCGGACCTGCAGGATTTCGAGGGGCTGGTGATCCACTCACAGATGGAGCGCCTGGGGAACATCGAGACATCGGATCCTTGTGTCAACCGCCTGTTCCTGAACGCATGGTGGGGACAGAAGGGCAACTTCCTGGACATTCCGACCGACTGCCCGCAGCGGGATGAGCGCTACGGATGGACCGGCGACGCGCAGATCTTTTCCGGAACAGCCTGCTATAACGCGGACACCAGCGCCTTCTACACCAAGTACGGAAAAGACGTCTTCAGCGAGCAGAAGAATCTCGGCGGCGGCTGCCCGGATGTGGTGCCGGTGTGCAACTACCACAGCGCAATCTCCACCGCCTGGGGCGAGGCGGCCACGGTGATTCCCTGGAATGTCTATCTGCAGTTCGGCAACGTCGAAATCCTGCGCCGCCAGTTTGACAGCATGCGCGGCTGGGTGGACTACATGAAACGGCAGGACGACGCGGGCGGCGCAAAGCGCTTGTGGCTCAACGGCTTCCACTACGGCGACTGGCTGGCGCTGGACGGCAATGTGAAGGGCGGCGTGTATGGGGCCACGGATCCGAACTACATCGCCTCCGCCTACTATTACTATTCCACCCGCATTGTTGCAAAGAGCGCGGAAATCCTCGGCAAGAAGGAAGAGGCGGATTATTACGGAAATCTCGCGCAGGAGATCCGCCAGGCGTTCTTCCGCGAATATTTCACGCCGGCCGGAAACCTCTCGGTGAACACGATGACAGGCTTCGTGATTGCGCTGTACATGGATCTGGTGCCGGAGGGCGCACGGGCCAATCTCTGCGAGGGCCTGATGAACCGCCTCCGCAAAAACCGCTACCACCTGGAAACCGGCTTTGTCGGCACGCCGTATCTGTGCCGTGTTCTCTCCGAGAACGGGATGAATGACATGGCCTATCACCTGCTTCTGGAGAAGGGATATCCGGGCTGGCTGTATGAGGTATTGATGGGGGCCACCACCATCTGGGAGCGCTGGAATTCGGTGGAGCCGGACGGAAAAATCAGCGGGACCGAGATGAATTCCCTGAATCACTATTCCTACGGATCGATTGTGGAATGGATGTACCGGGAGATGATCGGCATCCAGCCCCAGGAGGACGCACCGGGCTATGCCCGCTTCACGCTGGCGCCCAAGCCCGATTATCAGATGGGATGGGCAGAGGGAACCCTCCGCTCGGCGGCCGGATTCATCCGAAGCGTCTGGAAGCTGGAGGACGGAAAGCTGTCCTTTGCCTTCACGGTCCCCTTCAACAGCACGGCGGATCTGATTCTGCCGGACGCGGACGCCGGCGTCATTCGAGCGCAGGCCGCGGCACAGGAAGGCGTCACCGCTGTTTCGCAGGACGGGACGCGGGTGAAGGCCGTTCTTGCCGCCGGAGACTATACCTTTGCCTATGAGCCGACGGTTCCCTACCGGAAAACCTACAGCATTGATTCCCCGTGGGAGGAACTCCTGGCCAATCCGAAGACAAAGGCAATCCTCGACGCGGATTATTTCCCGATCCGTCGGAACATCCCGTTTGAGAAGGAACTCTACACCTTCCGGGAGATCCTGCAGGGGCCGTTCACTTCGCTCCCTCATGACGCGCAGGAAGCCATCGACCGGAAACTGCGGGCAGTGACGGACTGAATTGATCTGGCGCAGGGCGGCTGATATCTGCCCGGAAGACGGCGGAGTCCGGCAGAAAACCCTGCGCAGCAATGCGGAGGAGTTTCGGCCGGACAATACAGAGGGGGGAAGAATGGAACAGAGAGAAGGAGAACAGAAGGAGCTGGCCAGTGCGCGCCTTCGCCGGCTGGCGGCGGAGGTGGATCCCCTGCGGATCGGCACCGGGTGGAAGCCCGAGGATCTGTCGAAACCCCAGATCTTTATCGAAAGCACCTTCGGCGACAGCCATCCGGGGTCGGGACATCTGGACCGGCTCGTGGAGGCGGCCCGGCAGGGCGCTGCCGAGGCGGGCGGCCGCGGCGCCCGGTATTTCACCACGGACATGTGCGACGGCGAAAGCCAGGGGACGGACGGCATCAATTATTCGCTGGCAAGCCGCGAGATGATCGCGAACATGATCGAAATTCAGGCGAATGCCACGCCGTTTGACGCGGGCGTTTTCATCGCCAGCTGCGACAAGGGCATGCCTGGCAATCTGATGGGGCTGGCGCGGGTGAATATTCCGTCCATCGTGGTGCCGGGCGGAACCATGGCGGCGGGCCCGGAGCTTCTCACGCTGGAGCAGCTCGGCATGTATGCGGCAGAATATGAGCGGGGAGAGATCCCGAAGGAGCGGCTGGACTGGGCCAAGCGCAATGCATGCCCCGGCTGCGGCGCTTGTTCCTTCATCGGGACCGCGTCGACCATGCAGATCATGGCGGAATCCCTGGGGCTTGCCCTCCCGGGCAGCGCCCTTCTTCCGGCCGACAGCCCGGACCTGACGGAGTACGCCCGAAGGGCAGGGGCGCAGGCGGTCCGGCTGGCGCGCATGGACGGCATGCGCCCGTCCGACATCGTGACGGAACAGAGCTTTGAGAACGCAATTTATGTCCACGCGGCCATCTCCGGGTCCACCAACGCGCTGATGCATCTGCCGGCGATCGCCCATGAACTTGGCATTGTCATCACGGGCGAGACCTTTGACCGGCTGCACCGCGGGGCGCGGTATCTTCTGGATCTGCGCCCTGCCGGCCGCTGGCCCGCGGAATTCTTCTATTACGCCGGCGGCGTCCCGGCGATCATGGAGCAGATCCGGGATGTGCTGCATCTGGATGTGATGACTGTCACCGGGAAGACACTGGGCGAGAATCTGGACGAACTAAAGCAGAACGGTTTCTACGACCGCTGCCAGAAATGGCTGGAGGAGGCAAACCGGCGCTGCGGCCTCCACCTGACAAAGGAGGATATTATCCGGCCGGCAGACCATCCGCTGGGCTCCAACGGGTCGATTGCGGTTCTCTCGGGCAACCTGGCACCGGAGGGCGCCGTCATCAAGCACACCGCCTGCCCGAAGGAGATGTTCTCGGCCGTGCTCCATGCCCGGCCGTTTGACAGCGAGGAAGCCTGCATCGACGCGGTTCTGCATCACCGGGTTCGCCCGGGAGACGCGGTCTTCATCCGGTATGAAGGGCCGAAGGGCTCCGGCATGCCGGAGATGTTCTATACCACCGAGGCGATCTCCTCGGACCAGGAACTGGGAAAAAGCATTGCCCTGATCACCGACGGGCGCTTCTCCGGCGCGTCCACCGGACCGGTCATCGGCCATGTGAGCCCGGAGGCGCAGGCCGGCGGTCCCATCGCGCTGGTGGAGGAGGACGACCTGATCCATATCGATGTGCCGGCGCGGATTCTGGAGATCGTCGGCGTGAAGGGAGAACGAAAAACGCCGGAGGAAATCGGCCGGATTCTGGCGGAGCGGAGAAAAGCGTGGAAGCCGCGGCCGATGAAGTACCGGCGTGGGGCGATCCGCCTCTTTGCGGAGCACGCGGTGTCCCCGATGCGGGGCGCGTGGCTGGATTTTGAGGATTCCGGCAATCCGTCGGACAGCCGATAATTTCATTTATTTTTGCAGCCTTTTCTGTTATACTGGCTCGTAGAAAAACCGGAGGACGGAAAGAATAAAACCATTAACCGGGAAAGGAGCTTCCAGTATGGACGAAAAGTACAGAAAAATTGAAATCGGCGGAAACACGGCACCCCTGAAAGTCATCGGCGGCCATTTTGCCACCAACCACTCGCACATCAATTACTATCTGGACCTCACGACCCTGAAGACCCGTGCGAGCGAGGCGCGGTCCATTGCGCACGCGCTGGCAAGACTCTATCTGTACGGGACCACGATCAATACCATTCTCTGTGTGGAAGGGATGGAAGTGATCGGAGCGTACCTGGCGGAAGAGCTCACCAGCGCGCATGTGCTCAACACCAACGCGCACAAGACGATCTATGTCATTACACCGGAATACAATGACAATTCTCAGATCATCGTGCGCGGAAATATCCGTCCGATGATCCGCGGCAAGCACGTCCTCATCCTCGCCGGTACCGTCACGACGGGCAAGTCCGCGAACCGCGCGATGGAAGCCATCGGCTATTACGACGGTTTCCTGGCGGGTGTGGCGGCGATTTTCTCCGCCATCGACAAGGTGGGAGAGGTTCCGGTGCTCTCCGTCTACAGCAGGAAGGATCTGCCCGACTACGGTGACTGGGATTACCACAGCTGCCCGCTGTGCCGGGCGGGGATCAAGGTGGACGGCCTGGTCAACGGCTTCGGCTTTTCTTTCCTGTGATGGATCCGGCTGCAGCCGGAACTTCCTGCGGGCCCGGAATCCCTTCCGGCCCCGCAGCGCGATGTGCGTTTTTACTTTAAGGCACCCTCTGCCTGCGGCCTTGCTTCCGCCGACAGAATTCACTGATCCCATCACCCGGCCCGGGGATCCCCCCGGCCGGTGCAGAAACAACCATACAAAGGAGACATCTCATGCCAGAAAACACCACAAGTGTGGCAGAATGCGAGGAGAAGGGCCCGATCACGGACAGCCTTCTCACCCGGATGAACGCTTACTGGCGCACGGCCAATTACCTTTCGGCCTGCCAGCTCTACCTGCTGGATAACCCGCTTCTGAAGAAGCCGCTGACCCGCGACATGGTCAAGAAGAAGATCGTCGGCCACTGGGGCACCGTGCCCGGCCAGAATTTCGTATTCACCCACCTCAACCGGGTCATCAAGCGCTATGACCTGGATATGATCCTTCTGTCCGGACCGGGACACGGCGGCAACTTCTTCATCGCCAACGATTACATCGACGGCACCTACAGCGAGATTTATCCGAACATCAGCGAGGACGAGGAAGGCCTGAAAAAACTGTTCAAGCAGTTCTCGTTCCCGGGCGGGGTTCCGTCCCACTGTGCGCCGGAGACGCCGGGATCCATCAATGAAGGCGGCGAGCTGGGCTATTCCATCGCCCACGGTTTCGGTGCGGTGTTCGACAACCCGGATCTGATCGCGACGGTCATTGTCGGCGACGGTGAGGCGGAGACAGGTCCCCTGGCCACGTCCTGGCAGAGCAACAAGTTCCTGAACCCGATTCAGGACGGCGCGGTCCTTCCGGTCCTGCACCTGAACGGATACAAGATTGCGAATCCGACGGTGTTTGCGCGGATGACCGATCAGGAGATCACGGATTTCTTCCACGGCTGCGGCTGGGAACCCTACTTCGTCGAGGGCGATGACCCGATGCCGATGCACCGGAAGATGGCGGAGACCATGGACACGGTGATCGAGCGGATCCTGGCGATTCAGAAGAATGCCCGGGAGAACAACGACACCACCCGTCCGAGATGGCCGATGATCGTCCTGCGCACCCCGAAGGGCTGGACCGGACCGAAGGTTGTGGATGGAAACCGCATCGAGGGCAATTTCCTCGCGCATCAGGTTCCGATCATGATGGACAAGCCGGAGCACACGGCGCTGCTTGAGCAGTGGCTGAGAAGCTATAAGCCGGAGGAGCTCTTCACCGAGGACGGAAAGATCCGCCCGGAAATCAAGGCCCTTGCGCCGAAGGGAGACCGCAGAATCGGCATGAATCCGCATGCAAACGGCGGGAAACTGCTGCGCGATCTCCGTCTTCCGGATTTCCGCAATTACGCCTTTGACATCGGTTCGGAGCACGGGAGCCGGGACGGCCAGGATATGACAGAGCTTGGCAAGTTCATCCGCGATGTCTTCAAGCTGAACGATCCCTACAAGAATTTCCGCATCTTCGGACCGGATGAGACCAATTCCAACCGCCTCAACGCCGTTTTCGAGGTGCAGAACCGGGACTGGAACTCCGCCCGGACGCCGGAGGACGATCATCTGGATCCGTACGGCCGCGTCATGGACTCCATGCTCTCCGAGCACATGTGCGAGGGGTGGCTGGAGGGATACCTTCTGACCGGACGCCACGGTTTCTTCGCCACCTATGAGGCATTCGCCAGAATCATCGATTCGATGGCCGCACAGCATGCGAAGTGGCTGAAAGTCTGCAACCAGCTTCCGTGGCGCGAGAAGGTTGCTTCCCTGAACCTGATCATGGCTTCGACCGTCTGGCAGCAGGACCACAACGGCTTCACGCACCAGGATCCGGGCTTCATGGATCACATCGCCAACAAGAAGGCGGACGTGGTGCGCATCTACCTTCCGCCGGACAGCAACTGCCTGCTCTCTACCATGGATCACTGCCTCAGAAGCCGCAACTATGTGAACGTCATCGTTGCCTCCAAGCATCCGAGACCCCAGTGGCTCTCCATGTCGGAGGCGGTGAAGCACTGCACGCAGGGCATCGGCATCTGGGACTGGGCATCCAATGACCAGGGCCAGGAGCCGGACATCGTCTTTGCCTGCGCAGGAGAGACGCCGACCCTGGAGGCTCTTGCGGCGGTATCGATCCTGAATCATGAGCTGCCGGAGATCAAGATCCGCTTCATCAACGTGGTCGACCTGTTCAAGCTGCAGCCGGCGAGCGAGCATCCGCACGGCCTGACGGATGCGGAGTACGACATGCTGTTCACCACCGACAAGCCGGTGATCTTCAACTTCCACGGGTATCCTTCGCTGGTTCACGAGCTGACCTACCGTCGGCACAACAACCGCCTGATGCATGTCAGAGGCTACCGCGAGGAGGGCACCATCACGACGCCTTTCGATGTGCGCGTGCAGAATGATATCGACCGGTTCCATCTGGTGCAGGAGGCGCTGAAGTTTCTGCCGCAGCTGGGCAACCGCGGCGCATATCTGTATCAGAAGATGAGCGACAAGCTGGTCGAGCACAAGCAGTACATCGCGGAATACGGCCAGGACCTTCCGGAGGTCGCCAACTGGAAGTGGGAGCACTGACCGGCGGGATCAGAAAGTTTTACGCCCTGCGGGATTCCGGCCGGAAAAATGCGCCGGAACCTGCGGAAGGATTTTTCCAATGTGATATAATGGATAAACCGGAATACGGAGACGTATTCCGGTTTATTTCAGTCATCAGAACACACAGAAGGCGGCGGGGAAGAAGACGCGCGTCAGAAGGAGACCGGATGGGAGCATTGTCAAAGCCGGAACAGAAGAACTATCTATTTTCCAATGAATACCTGAAAAAGCTGATCTGGCCGCTGGTTCTGGAGCAGCTTCTGGCGGTCACCGTCGGCATGGCGGATACCATGATGGTGTCCAATGTCGGGGAGGCGGCGGTCTCAGGTGTTTCCCTGGTGGATATGATCAACAACCTGATCTTTGCCGTCTTTTCCGCGCTGGCCACCGGCGGCGCCGTGGTGGTCACCCATTTTCTCGGCGCGAGGAGAAAAGACGACGCCTGCCGGAGTTCCAATCAGCTGCTTCTGACCGTGGTGGTATTCAGCATTGCGATCACCGTGCTGTCGCTCCTGTTCTGCCGGCCGATCCTCCGCCTGCTGTTCGGAAAAATCGACAGCGACGTCATGGAGAATGCGGAGATCTATTTTCTGATCTCTGCGCTGTCTTTTCCGTCGCTGGCCATCTACAATGCGGACGCGGCCCTGTTCCGGTCCATGGGAAATTCGAAGATCACGCTGGTGGTGGCGGCGATTGTCAACATCGTCAACGTGATCGGCAATGCCGTCTGTGTGTTCGGTCTGGGAATGGGGACGGCCGGCGTCGCTGTGCCGTCTCTGATTTCCCGGACGCTGGGTGCGGTGATTCTGCATGTCCTTCTTTGCAATCCGTCCCTGGATGTGCACTATGTGAAGGGATACCGGCCGGACTTCAGCCTGATCCGCAAGATCCTGTACATCGGTGTGCCCGGCGGCATTGAAAACGGCATCTTCCAGCTGGGGCGGGTGCTGGTTGTCAGTATCATCTCGGGATTCGGTACCGCCCAGATCGCGGCCAACGGCGTGGCCAACAGTCTGGATACCTGCGGATGCGTCATCGGGCAGGCGATGAGCCTGGCCATGATCACGGTGATCGGACAGTGCGTCGGCGCCCAGGACGAAGAGCAGGTAAAGTATTACACAAAGAAACTGCTGGTGATTGACTACATTGCGTCGGCCATTGTGATTGCCGGGATCCTTCTGTTCCTTCCTCCGATTCTTCGGATCTACGGGCTGTCCCCGGAGGCCGAGCGGATCTCCTGGGTTCTCGTGATGATCCACAACGGCGTGGCGGCGCTGCTCTGGCCCCTGGCCTTCGTGTTCCCGAATATGCTGCGCGCATGCAACGATGTCAAATACACCATGGTCGTATCCATCGTTTCCATGTTCATTTTCCGCGTCGGGTTCAGCTATGTGATCGGTGTCAACATGGGGATGGGCGTCATCGGCGTGTGGATCGCGATGGTGATCGACTGGGTCTGCCGCGTGACGTTCTTCCTCGCGCGCTACTGGAAGGGCACCTGGAAGAAGACGATGAGAAGGCAGTAATCCGGGCAGCGGAAGAAGGAGGGACCCGCGGAAATCCATGAATTCCTACATCGCAATCGATCTGAAATCCTTCTACGCGTCCGTGGAGTGCGCCCAGCGGGGACTGGATCCCCTGGACGCCATTCTGGTAGTGGCGGATGCCTCCCGCACGGATAAGACCATCTGCCTGGCGGTCTCGCCGGCGCTGAAGGCATACGGCCTGCCAGGCCGCTGCCGGCTGTTTGAGGTGAGGGAAAAGGTGCGCGAGATCAATGCCGACAGGCTCAGGCGGGCACCGGGACACCGGTTCACGGGGGAATCCGCCTCGGCGGCACAGCTGGCAGCGGATCCCGGCCGGAAGCTCTCCGTGATCATCGCGCCGCCGCGGATGGCTTTGTACATGAAATACAGCACGGACATCTTCGGCATCTACATGAAGTATACGGCGCCGGAGGACATTCACGTGTACTCCGTGGATGAAGTCTTCATCGATGTCACGCATTACTTAGGCGTCTACGGCCTGAGCCCCCATGATCTGGCCATGCGGATGATCCGGGATGTCTGCGCGCAGACGAAGATCACGGCCACAGCGGGGATCGGCACCAACCTGTATCTCGCAAAGATTGCCATGGACATCGTGGCAAAGCATGCGCCGGCGGATGCCGACGGCGTGCGGATCGCGGAACTCGACGAGGACTGCTACCGCAGAACGCTCTGGGATCATCAGCCGATCACCGACTTCTGGCGGGTGGGAAAAGGCACGGCAAGGAAACTGTCTGACGTGGGACTCTTCACCATGGGCGATATCGCCCGGTGTTCCGTCGGAAAGCCGGATGATTTTTACAACGAGGACCTGTTGTACCGAATGTTCGGAGTGAACGCGGAGCTTCTGATCGACCATGCCTGGGGGTGGGAACCCTGTACGATCGCGGACATCAAGGCATACCGGCCGTCGGAACAAAGTTTCTCCTCCGGACAGGTACTGCCGCAGCCGACCGGAAAGCGCGCGGCGCGTCTTCTGGTGCAGGAGATGGCGGATGACCTGGCAATGTCTCTTCTGTCAAAGGAGCTGGAGACGGACGATGTGTCCCTCGTGATCGGGTATGACCGGCAGAGTCTGGAAAATCCGGAGACCGCGGCAGCTTATCACGGAGAAATCCATCTCGACCGCTACGGACGGAGCGTGCCGAAGCACGCGGAAGGCCACGAAAACCTGGGCCTGTACACGTCGTCGGCCCGGGAGATCACGCGCGCGGTGCTGTCCGTCTTTGACCGGATCATGCATCCGGATTTCAGCGCCCGGTATCTGACGGTCGTGGCACTACATGTGCTGACGGAGGCGGAGGCCGAAAGGAAGAAAGCCGGATCCTTCGAACAGATGGACCTCTTCACGGATTACGAGGCGAAGGAAAGGGAGAAAAAGCGCGCGGAAGCAGCGCTTCAGAAAGAAAAGGCAGCGCAGAAAGCGGTGCTGGGAATCCGGGAGCGGTTCGGGAAGAACGCTGTGCTGCGCGGAGCGGATCTGCAGGGAGGTGCCAACGCCGAGGAGAGAAACAGCCAGATCGGCGGGCACAGAGGATAACAGGAAACGAAAAGAAGCGTTGAAACAGGGAGAAGTGCGGCGGCGGTCCGGAGCCTTCGCGGGAGCTTCTCCGAAACAAGGAGAATGAATCAGGATGGATCACAGGTACGACGATCTTCTGCATCTGCCGCACCATGTCTCCACAAGGCACCCGCACATGTCGATGGCAGAGCGGGCGGCGCAGTTTGCCCCCTTTGCGGCGCTTCGGGGATACGGGGAGCAGGTGGAGGAAACGGCCCGCACTGTGGCGCACAGGCCCGAGCGGTCAGAGGAACAGATGGCGGAGCTCAACCGGAGACTGACCGCCTGCATGGCAGAAACCGGCGGAGCGGCGGGAAACAGCCGCACATCGGACGATGACAGAGAAACGAAGAACCTTGCGGATTCCGGCGGGAGGGAAGGGGAAAACGCGGACAGCGGCCGGGGAAACACGCACCTCCGGGAGCCGGAAGTCCGCCTCACTGTATTTATTCCGGATGCCAGGAAAGAGGGCGGAACGGAGAAAACCATCACGGCGCGGCTGCGCCGGATCGATCCCGTGCAGCGGGTGATTGTCCTGGCTGACCGATCGCGGATTTCCTTTGACAGCCTGCTCTGGCTGGAGCGGGCTGAGACAGCGGATGAGACCGACTGACAGAACAAGGGGCAGACCGGCCGGAACGCAGGCCGGGCTGACAGCGCAGCAGGAGATATCGGACGGAGCGCAGGACGAGCCGGATGGGCAGATCGCGGAAGAAAGAGAAAAATCAAAGAGATGGAGAGTATCGAAAAAGTGGACAAGAAGAAAAATCTGGAAGAGTATCTGAAAAATCTCGGCAGTGTGGCCGTCGCGTTTTCCGGCGGAGTGGACTCCACCTTCCTTCTGAAAGTGGCGCACGATCTGCTGAAGGACCGCTGTATCGCGGTCACCGCCCTTTCCGCAGGATTCCCCGAGAGAGAGCGGAGAGAGGCGGAAGCGTTCTGTCAGAAAGAGGAAATTCGCCAGATCTGTTTTGACGCGAAGGAATTTGAATCAGAAGAAATCCGGAAAAATCCACCGAACCGGTGCTATCTCTGCAAGCGGAAGATCTTTTCCGGAATCTGCGCGATTGCGAAGGCCAACGGGATCGCCGCGGTCGTCGAAGGTTCCAACCGGGATGACGAGGGCGATTACCGCCCCGGGATGATGGCCATCGAGGAACTGGGTGTCAAAAGTCCGCTCCGCGCGGCGGATCTCTACAAGTCCGAAATCCGCGCATTTTCGAAGAAGATGGGCCTTCCCACCTGGAAGAAGCCGTCCTATGCCTGCCTGTATACCCGCTTTGTGTACGGCGAGGAGATCACGCCCGAAAAACTGCAGATGGTCGGAAGCGCGGAACAGTTCCTGATGGAACTGGGCTTCATCCAGCTTCGGGTGCGGATCCACGGAATCATGGCAAGGATCGAGGTCCCGCTCAAAGATTTTCCGAGGATTCTGGAGGGAGACACCCGCGAAAAGATATACCGCAGATTGAAAGAACTTGGATTTTCCTATGTAACGCTGGATCTTGGCGGATACCGCACCGGCAGCATGAATGAGACGCTGGCGAACCGCAGCTGAACCCGGTCTCCGGATGACTCATTTCTTCGGAACGGTCGTTTTCTTCGGAACGGCGTTCTTGGGATGATTGATCCGGTCTGCCAGGAATCCCGCGCCGAATCCGTTGTCGATATTGACCACGGAGACGCCGCTGGCGCAGGAATTGAGCATGGACAGCAGGGCAGAGAGGCCGCCGAAGGAGGCGCCGTATCCCACGCTGGTCGGCACGGCGATCACCGGGCAGTCGGCCAGCCCGCCGATCACGCTGGCCAGTGCGCCTTCCATGCCGGCGATTGCGATGATCACGTTCGCGCCCATGATCTCGTCCAGATGGGAGAGGGTGCGGTGCAGGCCGGCCACTCCCACGTCATACAGCCGAATGACACGGTTCCCCAGAAATTCTGCGGTGAGTGCGGCCTCCTCGGCCACCGGGATATCGCTGGTTCCGCCGGTCGCGACGACCACGGTTCCGCAGCCGTCCGGCTTTTTTCTCGATCCGACAATGCCGATGTGCGCGTCCTTCCGATAATCCATCGGGCAGGACGCGGACACAATCCGCGCCGATTCCTCCGACAGACGCGTGATCAGAATATCGTTCTGCCCGTGCTTTTTCATCGCCGCAAGGATGCCGGCGATCTGCTCCGGGGTCTTGCCGGCGCCGTAGATCACTTCCGCGGCGCCCTGCCGGAATTTCCGCTGCAGATCCACCTTGGCGTATCCGATATCCTCGAAAGGCTCTTCCTTCAGCCGCAGGGCAGCTTCCTCCACCGACAGCGTCCCTGTGCGCACCTGATTCAATATCTGTGTCAGTTCTGTCTGCATCTGTTTTTTCCTCCCATTGTTTTCGACCTGAGATTCCGATCCTGCCAATGCAGTCCGCGGCGGCGTGGCACCCGCTGCTGCGGACTGCGGGAAATGAATCCACCCTATTGTAGGACAGATCTGTCGGAACGGGAAGAGTGGAATCGCAGAGGCAGAGAAAAACGAAACTGCACACAACAGAGAAAAACAAAACTGCGAAAACAGAGAAGAAGGAATCGCAGAAACAGAACAGAGAGATTTTGAAAGACCTGTGATTCTTCCATATTTTGTGAGAAATGTTCCATTGCCAAATCATAAATTTTACAAATAGAAATTCTTCATGGCAAAATGAATCATTCTGATTGACAGATGTGGATTTATGTTGTATGATGAGTACATCTGAAGGGCAGAGAATCGAAAAGTTTGTCAAAATTGTGCACAAATGAACTTTTGCCCAAAAAAGGAGGAATTGTCATGAAGAAAATCGTTGCCATGGGACTGGCAGCAGCAATGGTTCTCTCCTGCGTACCCGCGTATGCAGCAGAAGAGACGACAACCGAAGGGACCGGGGAATACACCAACAATGTAAACGATCCGAATTACGAGTGGCCGGATTATTCCGGGCAGACCCTCCGCATTATGTGGTGGGGCTCCGATACCCGTCATCAGATCACGCAGCAGGTTCTGGATCTCTACACGGAGAAGACAGGCCTTCAGTTTGAGGCAGAGTACATGGACGGCGGCAGCTACTGGACTTCCTTCCAGGCAAAGATGGCTGCAAACGATCTGCCCGATGTCTTCCAGATGGGCAACAACTGGGCAACCTACTATGATACCATTCAGCCGCTGAACGAGTACATTGACAGCGGTGTGATCGACACCACCGATATTCCGGACACCCTGCTTCAGGTTACCGAGAACTTCGCCAACGGCGATATCACTGGTATCTCCAACGGCACCAACGCGAGATGCTTCGCGTACAATCCGGCGATCTTCGACGAGGTCGGTCTGGACTATCCGACCGAAAACTGGACCTGGGATGATTTCGCGGCGGATGCGAGAGCCATCACCAAGGCAACCGGCAATCCGGCCATCACCACGCTGGAGTATAACAGCATCGTCTACAGTGTTGTGACCCAGTGGAAAGAGGGCTACAACTTCTATACCATGGACGGTTCTGATTTCGGCTTCAACGGCGACACCGAGCCGATCGCCTACATCCTGGACCTGCTGAACACCCTGCAGCAGGAGGGTGTGATTGCCGACTTCGGTATTCAGAATGAGATCGGCACCAATGTCGAGGCCGACTGGATCGCTTCCGGCGACGCGGCAATGATGATGCTCTCCAGCAACCAGTTCCAGGCATTGTCCAACGTGGCAGCCGAGAACGGTATCACCCTCAATCTGACAACGCTTCCGAGAGTCAAGGCAGACGGCCCGTCCGGCATGTGCGTGCGTTCTTCTCAGGAAATGTGCATTTCCGCAAATTCTGACAAGAAGGACATTGCAGCCAATTTCCTGAACTTCTGGGTCAACAGCATCGAGGCTAACGAAATCCTCAACTGCGAGCGCGGTGTTTCCATCAACACCAAGGTTCTGGATGATCTCAAAGCCAACACCGATCTGACCAATGACGAAACCTCCAAGGTTTACCAGCTGATCGCTGATATCAGCGCAATGCCGGATGCGGCGAACACCAGCCCGGCAGAGCCGGCGGCCAACGAGGAAATCTCCGATGTCCTGAAGAAGACCTATATCCAGGGTCTTGCAGACGGCAAGTATGCGTCCGCACAGGAGTGCGCAGATGCATTCTGGGCGGAGGCACAGGAAATCTGGGCGAAGTTCCAGACCGAAGCGGAGACGCAGGCGGAATAATTCGAAAGAAATCATGACGGAGCGCCCTGAAGCTTGCTTCAGGGCGCTTTTTCCGAAATTCCGCTGTGCAAATGTCAAAAAGAGCTTTCCCGGACACAGGGCACGGGTGTCTGGAAAACAGCCGAATAGCCGGGGCGATTCGCCTGTTTTCCAGACGGCTGGACCGGGGATTCAATTCAATGGTCTGAAAACCGTTTTCGAGAAAAAGGTTTTCGGAAAGGAGTGCCTGATGGCAAAACAATCCAGTGCAGCAGCCGCAAACCGGCCGCGTAACCGTAAACAGAGCTTCTGGTACAGAGAGAATACGGTGGGCTATGTCTTTATCCTGCCGTTCATCATCAGCTTCCTGTGCCTGACGCTGATTCCGATGGGTCTGTCCCTCTACTATTCCTTCTGTGACTACAAGATCGGCAGTGTGCCGAAGTGGCTCGGACTGCAGAATTACCTGACGCTGTTCACCGACAGCGTTTTCCTGAAGTCCATCGCGGTGACGTTCCAGTACGTTCTGATCGGCGTCCCGCTGAAACTGATTTTCGCGCTCCTCATCGCCATGCTCCTGACCAAGCCCACGAAGCTGCAGGGCGTTTACCGCGCGATCTACTATGTGCCGTCCCTGGTCGGCGGTTCCGTTGCGGTCGCACTGGTATGGAAGCAGCTGTTCGGCAGCCGCGGACCGGTCGTCACCTTCATCAAGACTGTGCTGGGCGTCACGGGCTTCAACTTCTTCGGAAGCACAAAGTGGGCATTCCTCCCGCTGGTCATCTGCAATGCCTGGCAGTTCGGCTCCTCGATGCTGATTTTTGCCTCCGGCCTCAAGCAGATCCCGAAGGATTACTATGAGGCGGCAGAGATTGACGGTGCCGGCAAGTTCCGCCGGTTCATCAGCATCACGCTGCCCAGCCTTTCTCCGATCATCCTGTTTAACCTGGTGATGCAGCTGATCTCCGGGTTCATGACCTTCACACAGGCACAGATCATCACAAACGGCGGGCCGAACTATGCGACCAACTACATTTCGCTGTTCATCTTCACCGAAGGATTCACCTATCAGCACATGGGATACGCGTGCGCGGCTTCGTGGGTGATTCTGGTGATCATGGTGGCCATCACGGCAGTGATTTTCAAGACTTCCAAGGCGTGGGTCTTCTATGCTTCGGACGATCAGTGAGGAGGCGGAACCATGAAAGCAAAAAGACGGATCGGGAATATTATCTATCACACGTTTGTCATCGCCTTCGGTGCACTGATGATTTACCCGGTGTTCTGGATGATCATCAGCTCCTTCAAGAAGAAGAGCGAGATTCTCGGAAACAATGCGCCGTTCTGGCCCTCCGTGTGGGTGTGGCAGAACTACGTCAACGGATGGAAGGGCTCCGGGCTGGTCAGCTTCGGCCGGTATTTCGCGAACTCCTTCCTGGTGGCGGGTCTCGGCACGATCGGCACCGTCATCAGCTCCACGATGGTGGCCTACGGCCTGGCGCGGATCCGCTTCCGGGGCAGAAAAGTATGGTTTACCTGCATGATTCTGACCATGCTCCTTCCGGGACAGGTGCTGATGATCCCGCAGTACATCATCTGGAACCGCCTCGGCCTGGTCGGCACGTACGCGCCGCTGATCATTCCGAAATTCCTCGGCTGGCCGTTCTTTATCTACATGATCATGCAGTTTATCCGCGGCCTGCCCAGAGAGCTGGATGAGGCGGCGGAAATCGACGGCTGCAGCAAATATTCGATCTTTACGCGGATTATCCTGCCGCTTCTGGGTCCGTCCCTGATCACCACGACGGTCATTTCCTTCTATTGGATCTGGGATGACTACATGGGACCGCTGCTCTACCTGACGGATCCCAAGATGTACACGGTGTCCTACGCCATCAAGAGCTTTGCCGATGTGCAGGGAACCAATTTCGGACCGATGTTTGCCATGTCGACACTGTCGCTGATTCCGGTGTTCCTGCTGTTCCTGTTCTTCAACCGGTACCTGATGGACGGCGTGACCGCCGGAAGCGTGAAGGGCTGAGAAAGCCTTTTTGAAAGGCGGCACAGGATGGACGGCCGGATGCGCAGTTCCGGACGGTTGTCCTGTGCCGTCAGAAACGGAGAGGACCATGGCAATCGATCGGTATGCGCTGGTGCACCGGCACAATCCGGTGCTGAACCGGATTGACACAGAGTCGCCCCTGACGGTGGGAAACGGCGAATTCGCCTTCACCTGCGACGTGACGGGCATGCAGTCCCTGTATGGCTGTTACCGGGACCATCATTTTCCCCTGTGCACCATGGCACAGTGGGGATGGCATACGACGCCGGCGGAGTCTCCGACCGGCAGATTCACACCGGCGGATCTGACGCTGACCGAATACGGGAGCAGCGGAAGAACGGTCCGCTATCCGACGGAGTGTGCGCCGGGGGAGGAGAAGATCTACCGGTGGCTCCGGGAAAATCCGCATCGGATGGATCTGGCACGGATCGGCCTTCAGATCGACGGGAAGGAGATTTCCCCGGAAGCCCTGACCGGGATCCGGCAGGAATTGGACCTCTGGACAGGCGTGATCGACAGCCGCTTTCTGGCGGACGAAGTCCCCTGCACGGTCCGAACCTGTGTGGATGCGGACCGCGACCGGGTCGCCTTCGCCATCCGGATCGCTCCGGAAGCGGCGAAGCGCTTTTCCGTACAGATCGCCTTCCCGCTGGGGGCGCCGGATATCACCGGGGCAGATTTTACGGACACCGCGCACCACACGACAACTTGGACGGAGCTTTCGCCGGGGCGGACAGTCTTCCATCTGCGGGGAGCGTTTGAGGGATATGACTGCCTCGTGCAGACAGACGAATCGGTCCGGATCCTTCCGACGGAATCGCCGCACCGGTATCTTCTGTGCCCTGGTGAGGGCGGCGTGTTGGAATTTTCCGCCTGGTTTCAGAAATCAGGGGACTTTGACGGGGAAGGCCCTGCAGCCGATGTCTTTGCGCGCTCCGCGCAGTGGTGGGAGCATTTCTGGAAGGAGACAGGGGTCCTGGATTTTTCCGGAAGCACAGATCCACGGGCGCAGGAACTGGAGCGCCGGATCGTCCTGTCCCAGTACACGCTTGCGGCACAGGACACCGGGTCCGTTCCACCGGCGGAGACAGGTCTTTCCTGCAACAGCTGGAGTGGCAAGTTCCATCTGGAGATGACCTTCTGGCACGAGGGGTGGCTGCCTCTCTACGGCAGAACAGACCTGCTGCTGCGGACCCTTCCCTGGTACCGGGAACATCTGCCGCAGGCTCGGGCGCTGGCGGCCGCCAACGGATATCGCGGCGCCCGCTGGCCGAAACAGTGCGGACCGGAGGCGGACAACAGCCCGTCGCCGATCTCCCCGCTTCTCATCTGGCAGCAGCCTCACATCCTGACCTTGCTGTACTGGTCCTGGAAAGCCACCGGAAACAATGACCTTGTCCGGGAATATGCCGACGTCATCCGGGAAACCGCAGATTTCTGCGCGGATTTTGCGGTGAAAAACGCAGAGGGCCGGATGGAACTGCCGGCGCCGCTGATCCCCGTGCAGGAGTGCTGGCCCCCGCGGAGGACGAAAAATCCGGTGTTCGAGCTGGAGTACTGGATCTTCGGGCTCCGAGCGGCGACGGCGATGCTTGAAGCCATCGGCGCGCCGGTTCCGGACTGCTGGATGCAGACGGCGGACCGGATGATCCTCCCGGAAATTGACCGGGTGGGGCGGATCTGCGCGGTGAGCGGAACGGAGGAGACCTACGGGAGATTCGCGGTGGACCATCCGTCGTTTCTGATGGGATACGGCCTCCTGGACAACGGCAGGCTGGATCCCGCGGTGATGGAGCGGTCCCTGCAGGCCGTGTGCTCCGGATGGGATGAGAAATCCCTGTGGGGATGGGACTTTGCTGTGATGGCGATGACGGCGGTGCGGCTGCACCGGCCGGATCTGGCGGTGGATCTGCTGCTGAAGGATACGGTCAAGAATGTCTATACTGTCAGCGGATGCAACCGGCAGGCGACGCGGGATGATCTGCCGCTGTATCTGCCCGGCAACGGGTCGCTCCTGATCGCCACGGCGATGATGGCGGAAGGTTCCGAAAGCCATCCGGTGGTGAATCCTGGCTTCCCCAAAGAGGGATGGCAGGTGGAATCCGAGGGAGTCATGCCTCTGCCGGTGTGAGAACCCGCGGGTGAAAGAAGTGCACATCCTGCCCTTTCAGCAGCTGATTTCAGGGGAAGGTTCCTGCAGGGGAAAGCAGTGGAATCGGGCTGCCTTTGAAACGGATGTCCGGCGTGCGGAAGCCGGCGGCCATTTCTGCCGGCGGGAATGACCGGCAGGCGAAATGGGATGAAAGGAAATCCGGCCGCTTCCGGCGCGGAAGCCGGCGGCCGAAATACAAATCAGAGGAAAAAGGGAGAGAAGAGAAATGGACAATTTACCGGTTTATGTGGCAGATTCCGGGCGATATGACGGAAGAATGGAATATCACCGCTGCGGATCAAGCGGCCTGAAGCTTCCGGCAGTTTCCCTGGGATTCTGGCACAATTTTGGCAGCAACGCGAATTTTGACAATATGCGGATGATGGTGCGGACGGCATTTGACGCCGGCATCACTCATTTCGACCTGGCCAACAATTACGGCCCGGAAGCCGGTTCCGCGGAGGAAAACTTCGGTCGGATCCTGAAGAAGGATCTCGGACGGTACCGGGATGAGCTGATCATCTCTACCAAGGCCGGCTACGGCATGTGGGACGGTCCCTACGGGGACGGCGGTTCCCGCAAGTACCTGATGGCAAGCCTCGACCAGAGCCTGCAGAGAATGGGCCTGGATTACGTGGATATTTTCTATCACCACAGACCGGACCCGGAGACACCGCTGGAGGAGACGGTCACGGCTCTGGCGGACATTGTGAAGAGCGGCAAGGCCCTGTATGTCGGTATTTCCAATTATAACCTGGAGCAGACACAGGCTATCACGGGAATGCTCCGGGAGCGCCATGTTCCGTTCATCATCAACCAGAGAAAGTATTCGATGTTTGTCCGGGACATTGAGACGGAGGGCACAAAGCACTGGTGTGCACAGAACGGCGTCGGAATCATCGCGTTCTGTCCGCTGGCCCAGGGACTTCTCACCGGAAAGTACCTGAACGGGATTCCGGAGGACAGCCGCATCCGCACGGACGGACGGTTCCTGCACGCGTCGGATGTGACGGAGAAGAGACTGTCCGAGATCCGCGCGCTCAACGCCGTAGCCGGAGAGCGGGGCCAGAGCCTTGCGCAGCTTGCGCTGTCATGGGCCCTTCGGGACGGGGAGGTCACCAGCGTCCTGATCGGGGCGTCCCGCCCGTCGCAGATCGCGGAGAACGTGAAGATTGTCGGCCACACTGCGTTTACGCAGGATGAGATCGACGCGATCGAAAAAATCCTTGCCTGAAATTTGTACTGCCGGCGGAAAGCGGAGAATGGCTGCTTTCCGCCGGCAGTCCTGCAAATCAGGACGACGGACCCGGAGGAAAAACAATTGAAAAAGCATCACAGAAAAGGCCGCACAGCAAAGGTGCGGCCGGAGGAGAATCTGCCGGAGTCAGAGGACTTTGGCGAAGAGGCGGGTTCCTTTTCGCAATTTGTCCCGGATGATGACGACGATACCGGGGAGGATGATCTCCCCGGCTGGTACGGACCGGCCTGGCGTACCGCTGACAAGGTTTCCCGGGCGCTTCTTGCCATGCAGCGGAAAAGCTGGGAACAGGGAACCGCTATGCAGGCCTATCTGGAGCTGGGCGATTTTGAGACCCTGATTCCGATGGCATTCGACGCTGTGAGCCGGATGCTTCCGGACGGACGCCCGGCCTGCCTGTCCGAAGGAGAGGGCGGGATTGTGGATCCCTGCTCTGCCGGGGAGGCGCTTCTGGCGGCGGCGCGAGAAACGAAGAATCCGGTGCTCATCGATGCGGAAAAGCGCCTCCGGTCCTGGGCGCTGGAAGAGGCGCCGAGAAACCGGGACGGGATTGTCTATCATCAGATGCATTCGGAGGAGTTCTGGTCGGATTCCATTTACATGCTGCCGCCCTATCTCGCTGCCGCAGGATTCCCGGAGGAGGCGGTCCGGCAGTGGCGGGGCTATACGCAGGCGCTTTTCATCCCGGAGAAGGGGCTTCTGGCCCACCGCTTCTGCGACCGCACAGAATCTCTGTCCGATCCGTCGCTCTGGGGCGTCGGGAACGGTTGGGCGCTGATGGGGACGGCCCGCCTGATCGGCCTGCTGCCGCGGAAAAATCCGGCGCGCAGAGAGATGATCGATTTCGAGCAGCGCCTGATCGACACTGTCTATCAGTGCCGGGACGGGAAGGGCCGATTTCACAACGTTCTGGATCAGCCGGATACCTTTCCGGAATACGGAATCGCTTCCATGTGGTGCTATGCGGTGTACCGCGGGCTGCGGGAAAAATGGCTGGAATCGGACCGGGCATCGCAGAGATACCGGAAATACCGGCAGAATGCATGGGAGCTTCTGCGGCAGGTGATCAAAAAGGTGGACCGCTATGGAATCCTGCGGGAGGTATGCGCGTCCCCGGACTTTTCCCATTCCGGTTTTGCGCCGGAGCAGCAGGCGGTCTGCCTGATGGCGGTTCATGCCGGGAATCAGTGCCTCGAGGATCTTTGATGGAACAAGGACAATCCCCCGGACGGGACAATAATCCGGATGGTGGTCAGTAACCGGACAGAGACAGCGGTCCGGTGCCTGCGGAAGCGGAGCCGGCAGATTCAAACCCGGACCGGCGCGGGAATCACAGACGGCATACTGCATGCAAACATGGAAGAAAAGCGGAGGGATGAAACCAAAATGGATAAAATGACCTATGGAACAATCGAGGGCGTGAACAAGCCGGTATCCCGGATCTTTTTCGGGACGGCGGGTACACCTTTCAAGAACGGCGGCGACGCGTCGGAGCTTCTGGACGGAATCCTGGCCCTCGGCATCAATGCCATCGACACGGCGCGGGTGTACGGTCAATCCGAAAAATCCATCGGCGACTGGATCGAAAAGCGCGGTAACCGGGATCGGCTGGTCCTTCTGACCAAGTGCTGCCATCCCACGCCGCACTGGGAAAAACGCGTGAGTGAAAAGGAGATGCGGAAAGACTTTGCGCGTTCTTCCGAACTTCTTCACACCGGCTATTTTGATATCTATCTGCTGCACCGGGATGATCCCGAGGTCCCGGTCGGGGAACTGGTGGAGGCGTTCAATGCCCTGCACGCGGAGGGAAAAATCGGCGCATTCGGCGGATCCAACTGGACGCACGAGCGCATCGATGCGGCCAATGAATACGCCTACCGCCGCGGCCTGATCCCCTTCACGGTTTCCAGCCCGAACTACGGCCTGGCGGAGGTCCGCGGGGATATCTGGGGCGGCGGAAGCGTCTCCCTCTCCGGACCGGCGCAGGCAGAGGCACGCACTTGGTATGCGGAAACCGGAATGCCGGTGGTCGCCTGGTCCTCTCTGGCAGCCGGCTTTTTCTCCGGCCGGATGAAATCCACGGATGCCGGCCGGGTGGGAGAGTTCCTGGATCCGTACGCGCAGAAGGGATTTGCCGCGGCGGACAATTTCGAGCGGCTCCGCCGCTGCGAGATCCTGGCAGAAAAGAAGGGTGTACAGGTGCCGCAGGTGGCGCTGAGCTGGCTGTTTCACCAGAAACTCAACACCTATGCGGTGATTTCCACACACAGCCCGGCGCGGATGGAAGAAAACATTGCGGCGCTGCACCTTCCTCTTACCGAGGAGGAGTGCGCGTGGCTGAATCTTATGTGAGAAGAATGGGGTTGATTTGGATGTCAGTCATTGGTGCCATTATGGTCCCGCACCCGCCCGTATTGATTCCGGAGATCGGGCGCGGCGAAGAAAAGAAAGTGCAGAAGACGATTGACTGCTATCGGAAGGCGGCCCGCTTTGCGGCACAGCTCCGCCCGGATACGATCATTCTGTCCACCCCGCACAGTATTATGTACCGGGATTATTTTCACATCTCGCCGGGAAGCGGCGCACAGGGAAATTTCGGGCGGTACGGCGCCGGCAGTGTCCGCTTTTCCGTCCGGTATGACGCGGAATTCGTCCGCGCGCTTTGTGAACTGGCGGACCGCAGGCATTTCCCGGCGGGAACTCTGGGAGAGCGGGACGCTTCGCTGGACCAGGGGACCATGGTTCCGCTGTATTTTCTCCGGGAGGAACTGCCGGATGTGCCGATCGTGCGGATCGGCCTGTCAGGACTGCCGCTGTCCGATCACTACCGGCTGGGGGAGATGATTCAGCAGACGGCGGATGCCCTCGGGCGGAGGGTGCTGTACGTCGCCAGCGGCGACCTTTCCCACCGGATGACGGCGTCCGGCCCCTACGGGTTCGACCCGGACGGCCCGGTGTATGACCGCCGGGTGATGGATGTGATGGGGAGCGCCCGTTTCGGGGATCTCCTTGATTTCAGCAGCGCGCTTCTGGACCGTGCGGCCGAGTGCGGCCACCGGAGCTTTGTCATGATGGCCGGCGCCCTGGACGGCCTTTCCGTGCGGGCGGAAGCGCTCTCCCATGAGGGAACGCTGGGTGTCGGCTATGGCATCTGCACTTATGCGGTCACAGGAAAGGATGCCTCCCGTCATTTTCTGGACGAGTGGGAGAAACAGCAGGCGGAGGCGCTCCGGAAGGAACGGGAATCCGCGGATCTCTATGTCCGGCTGGCAGCCGCTTCGATCCGGCGCTTTGTGACGGAGAGAAAGCGGTTGACCAGGAAGGAGGCGGAAGAAATGATCCGGGAGAATCCGAACGCCTCAGAGAGCCAGCGGGAGGAACTGCTGCACGGGAAGGCCGGTGCCTTCGTCTCCATCCGCGAGGAGGGAGAGCTGCGGGGCTGCATCGGGACGACGGGGCCGACGAAACCCTGCCTGGCGGAGGAAATCCTGGAGAACGCGGTCAGTGCCGCGGTGCGGGATCCCCGCTTCCCGGAGATCCGGCCGGAGGAACTGCCGGTGCTTTCCATCTCCGTCGATGTTCTCGGCAGACCGGAACCCATTGCTTCCGCAGATTCTCTGGATGTGAAGAGGTACGGCGTGATTGTCTCGAAAGGAGGACGGCGGGGTCTGCTGCTCCCGGATCTGGAGGGTGTGGACACCCCCGCTCAGCAGATTCAGATCGCGCTGCAGAAAGCCGGCCTGGATCCGGACGAGACGGATTATTCGCTGGAACGGTTTGAAGTCGTACGGCACCATTGAAAGTGCGAAACGGCAGAGGAGGCAGGATATGGAACAGAAACCAGAAAGCAGGACCGCCGTCTGTGAGGTCTGTTTCCGGCGCTGCCGGATTCCGGAGGGCGGAACCGGCGCGTGCCTTGCCAGGGGAAACCGGGGCGGAAAGGTTGTACCGCTGAATTACGGCATGGCGGTTGCGCTGGCGCTGGACCCGATCGAAAAGAAGCCGCTGCGCCGTTTCTTCCCGGGCAGCCGGATTCTGTCCGTCGGAAGCTTCGGCTGCAATCTCCGCTGCCCGTTCTGCCAGAATGATGAAATTTCCACCGCGGGGCTTCCGGACGCGGAATCCATGACCCGAAAATCCATGGCCCGGGAGATTTCGCCGGGAGAACTGGTGCGTCTGGCCGCCTCCCTGCGGGACGAAGGAAATCTCGGGATTGCGTTCACCTATAACGAGCCGCTGGTTGGCTGGGAGTATGTCCGCGAAACGGCAGAGCGCAGCCATGCGGAGGGCATGAAAAATGTCCTTGTGACGAACGGGACGGCCTCTGTCACGATCCTGCGGGAACTTCTGCCGGTGATTGACGCGATGAATATCGACCTGAAGGGATTTACCGAATCCTTCTACCGGGATTACCTGGGCGGCGATCTCGCCATGACAAAGCGCTTCATCGAGGAGGCGGCGGGCCGCTGCCATGTGGAGCTGACCACGCTTCTCATCCCCGGAAAGAACGATACGGAGGAGGAAATCCGCGCGGAGACGGCATGGATCGCTTCCCTGAACGGCGGCCGGGGCGCGGAAATTCCGCTGCATCTGTCCCGCTATTTTCCGCGGTACCGGGAAACGATTCCGGCGACCGACCCGGCAGAGGTTTACCATCTGGCGGACATTGCGCGGGAGAATCTGCGCTATGTCTATCCGGGGAACTGCTGAAGCCTCCTGCCGATGGTCCGGTTCTCTGCTCCTGCAAAGTTCTGCCCGGTGTGTTCCCGCGGGTGCTTCCCAGGGAGACGCGAGAGCATGTCCGTACCCCTGTATCATTCCACTCGGCTATTATAAAAATTAATATCGGAATCTAATTATTAGGAATTAGACATTGCCTCATCCGGATGGTAAGATGCACTTGTCACTGAGAAATACAGACGGAGACAAAATCGCAGCGCGGTTCGGCTCCCTTCGAAAATACAAGGAAAGATGAGGCAGGAAAGATGGCTAAAAAACATTACGCAGACAGAAAAGTAGGATTTGATACGCTGGCACTTCATGTCGGTCAGGAGCAGCCGGATCCGGCAACGGGGGCAAGAGCCGTTCCGATCTATCAGACCACTTCCTATGTATTCCGGAATTCCGACCACGCGGAGGCGAGATTCGGACTGAAGGATGCGGGCAACATCTACGGCCGTCTGACCAATCCGACCGAGGATGTCTTCGAGAAGAGAATCGCCGCGCTGGAAGGCGGTGTGGCAGCTCTTGCAACGGCATCCGGAGCCGCTGCCGTGACCTATGCGTTCAAGGCAGTCGCCCATAACGGAGATCACATCGTATCCGCCAAGAACATCTACGGCGGCACCTATAACTTCCTCAAGCACACTTATCCGGACTACGGCGTGACCACCACCTTTGTGGATCCCTTCGATCTGGACGCTGCCGAAGCCGCAATCCAGCCGAATACCAAGGCTCTTTACATCGAGTCCCTCGGCAACCCGAACGGTGAGGTCGTCGACATCGAGGCCTGGGCAAAGCTGGCACACAGCCACGGCCTTCCGCTGATTGTGGACTCTACCTTCGCAACGCCGGTGCTGCTGCGCCCGGTCGAGTACGGCGCGGATATCGTAGTCCATTCGGCCACCAAGTTCATCGGCGGACACGGGACGACCCTCGGCGGTGTGATCGTGGACGCGGGTAAATTCGACTGGGCTTCCTCCGACAAGTGGCCGTGGCTGACCGAGCCGAACGAGTCCTATCACGGAATCAGCTTCGCAAAGGACACCGCACCGGCGGTCATCGCAACGTACCTGCGCGCGATTGTCATCCGCGACGAGGGTGCTACCATCTCCCCGTTCAACGCATTCCTGCTTCTGCAGGGCGTTGAGACTCTTTCTCTCCGCGTCGAGCGCCATGTGCAGAACGCGCTGAAAGTGGTCGATTACCTGTCCAGGAACCCGCAGGTGGAATCGGTTTCTCATCCGGCTGTGTCGAAGGATCCGAAGCAGCAGGCTCTCTACAAGAAGTATTATCCGAACGGCGGCGGCTCCATCTTCACCTTCAACATCAAGGGAGATGAGAGAAAGGCGAAGGACTTCATCGACAACCTGGAGCTGTTCTCCCTGCTTGCCAATGTCGCCGATGTGAAGTCGCTGGCTATTCACCCGGCATCCACCACTCATTCCGAGTGCAACGAAGAGGAACTTCTGGAGCAGGGTATCCAGAAGAATACCATCCGCCTTTCGATCGGTGTAGAAAACATCGAGGATATCATCGAGGACCTGGACGAGGCATTCAAGGCAGTGGCGAACGAGTAAGACTGTCAAACAGCGATCTGACAGGAAGGAGCATGGTGAAAAGCCATGCTCCTTTTTTGAATTTACGAAGCTGTTTGAGCGGCAGTTTGATCAGAAACTTTCCTGGTCATTCAGAAAAGCGGCCGGTGAGCCATCCCTTCTGACGCAGACGGGCGCGGGGTTTCTGCCCGGCAGACATCCGGATGAAGCAGAACAGAAGAAGAACAAAGAACAGAAACGCAAAAAAAGACAGGAAAAATGACACAAAAAGACTAAAATCGGTCAGATCATTCCTCCCATTTCTGACCGATTTTCGATATAATGGCGATAAATCCACGGCGGACACGCGGGCAGTGCCCGGGGACAATCGGTGTCCGAAGGCATCTGCCGGCGGGACGCGAACGGAAAAACGGAAAAAGCGCGGAGTGCGCGGGAGGAGAAAAGGCAATGAAAATCACACACTGTCAGGTCAACCATGTGACAAACCCGATGGGTTACCGGATCGGACGCCCGGTCTTTCACTGGGTGGCGGAGGATGCGCAGGGGAAAAGAACGGAAGCGGCGCGGATTCAGGTCTTTCAGAAAGAAAACCTGAACCCGGAAGCTTCTTCGATGCCGGTTTATGACACCGGCTGGACGAAGCTGGACTCTCTGGCCGTACCGGCGGATCTGTCCCTGGCACCGCGCACCCGGTATGTCTGGACCGTATCAGTGCGTACTGACGCCGGTGAAGAGGCGGTCAGCAGCGAGAACTTCTTTGAAACCGGCAAGATGGAGGAACCCTGGCAAGCCGGGTGGATCGGTTGTGACGACAGCGAGCCGCGGCATCCGGTCTTTTCGAAGAAAATCTGTGCGCCGAAAGATATCGCCGCCGCGCGGCTTTACATCACAGGGCTCGGACTGTATGAGGCGCGCTGGAACGGAAAAAGAATCGGCGCTGAACATCTGACGCCCTACTGTAACGACTATGATTCCTGGGTACAGGTACAGACCTTTGATGTGACCGACCTGGTCCGGGAGTCTCCGGAGGCGGACCTTACCGTCATGCTGGGGAACGGCTGGTACAAGGGCCGCTTCGGCTTCAGCGGGAAAGAGGGCGGCTGGTACGGCGACAGCTGGAAACTCCTGGCGGAGCTTCATCTTCTGGATGCGTCAGGGAAGGAGACGGTGATCGGGACGGATGAGACGTGGACCGTTACCCGCTCCCACCTGACATTCTCCAACATCTACGACGGAGAACACCGCGATGACACGCTGGCGCCGGCGGATCCGGTGCCGGCACAGAAGACGGATGCGCCGAAAGGCGCGCTGTTCGACCGCCTGTCCCTCCCGGTCGAGGTGCACGAAGAGCTGCAGCCGGCGGAGATTCTGCACACACCGGCGGGAGAAACCGTGGTGGATCTCGGACAGAACATTGCGGGTTCCTTCCGGCTGTCCCTGCACGGGCTGAAGAAGGGAGACCAGGTGCGCGTGCAGGTGGGCGAAGTCCTGCAGCACGGAAACTTTTACAATGACAACCTGCGCTCCGCAAAGGCCGAATACCTCTATACCAGCGACGGCTGCGACAAGGTTCTGGAGCCCTTCTTTACGTTCTACGGCTACCGCTATGCGAAGGTCGAGGGCGTGCCGGATCTGAAGGCGGAGGACTTCACCGGTCTTTCCATGTTCTCCGATGTGCCGCAGGCCGGGGAGATTGTGACCGGCCACGCCAGGATCAACCGGCTGCTTTTGAACGCCGACTGGGGGCGCCGCGACAACTTCGTTGATGTGCCGACCGACTGCCCGCAGCGCGATGAGCGCATGGGCTGGACGGGGGATGCGGAGGTCTTTGCACCCACCGCCATGTATCAGTGCGACGCCTATGCGTTCTATGCCAAGTATCTGTATGACATGGCAGCCGAACAGAAAAAGCATGACGGCGCCGTGCCGGTCGTGGTGCCCGCCTTTGACCAGGGCGGCCCGAAGATGCAGACGGCCTGCGCATGGAGCGATGCCACAACGATTATCCCGTGGGTTCTGTACGAGTATACCGGGGATCCGGAGATCCTGTACCGCCATTATCCGGCGATGAAATCCTGGGTGGATTATGTGACCCGGCTGGAGGAGAGCGGTCACCGCTGGCGCGACCAGTTCCACTTCGGCGACTGGCTGGCGCTGGACGGCGACGGAAAGGTGGATTCCGTCATGGGCGGCACCGACAACGGGTACTGTGCGGAGGTCTATTATCTCTGCAGTACCCGGATTGTTGCACAGGCGGCGGAGCGCATCGGGGAGAAGGCGGATGCGGAGAAGTACGCCGATCTGGCGGATGAGATCCTTTCCTATATCCGCTATGAGTATTTTGCGCCGTCCGGCCGGAGCACGGTCGACACCCAGACAGGGTACCTTCTGGCCCTCCGATTCGGCCTTTCTTCCAATGATAAAAAGATGGCAGGACGGCTGAAGGAAAAGCTGAAGAAAAACGAAGGGCATCTGCAGACGGGATTCATCGGCACGCCGCTTCTGGCGGAGGAGCTGACCCGCATCGGCGCGGCCGATCAGGCCTACAGCCTGCTGTTCAATGAGGAGTATCCGGGCTGGCTGTATGAAGTCAATCTGGGCGCGACAACCATCTGGGAGCGCTGGAATTCCATGAACCCGGACGGATCCGTCTCCTCTACGGGGATGAACAGTTTCAATCATTACTCCTACGGCGCGATCGCGGATTGGATCTACGAGCGCGTGGCCGGCCTGCGCCGCGATCCGGCGGTGCCGGGCTTCCGGAAGGTCCTCTTCGCGCCGCTCCCGGAGGCGCGCCTCGGGTCCGTCGACGCGCAGTACGCTTCCGCGGCCGGAACGTGGAAATCCCACTGGAAGATCTGTGGCAGGAACCTCCTGGAAGTTTCCCTGACTGTTCCCTTTGACTGCACGGCCGAGGTCACGCTTCCGGCGCCCGCAGCGGAAAATCCGCCGGAAGTCACCGAAAATCCTCTACTGGCGGCGGATGCGGACGGCGTCAGCCATGTGGGACCGGGCGACTATACCGTGATCTACACAACCGCTGCACCGCTTCCTGACGGGGCGGAACAGAAGAACAGCCGGATTCTCTGAGCCTCTGATCCGCCTTCTTCACGGGAGGGAGGTCTGCGAACGCGGCGAATTCACCGGATGAGCCGGCGCTGTGACCCGGTTGGATTCGGATCGCCTATTGCAATTATCCGACGGGTTGAGTAAAATTATTCAGGCTGACTGTGTAAGCATCTGCTTGCGCACAGTCAGCCTCTTTCATTGTTAATCGTTCTGATCAGATTACCGAGGAGCATTCTATGGCATTGAAGAAAAAACCGGTGACCGGCATGAAGGATGTGATGCCGGCGGAGATGGAGATCCGGGACTACTGTATCTCTGTCATCAAGAAAACCTACGCGGAATTCGGCTTTCAGAGCATCGAGACCCCCTGTGTGGAGAGCATTGAGAATCTGACATCGAAATCCGGCGGCGATAATGAAAAACTGATCTTCAAGATCTTAAAGCGCGGGGAGAAGCTGAGGCTGGCGGATGCCCAGAGTGAGGCCGATCTGGTGGACAGCGGTCTCCGCTATGACCTGACCGTCCCGCTGGTGCGCTATTATTCCAACCACGAGAATGAACTTCCCAGCCCGTTCAAGGCGCTGCAGATGGGGAATGTCTGGCGTGCGGACCGCCCGCAGAAGGGCCGGTACCGCCAGTTCATGCAGTGCGATATCGATATCATCGGGGAGCCGACCAACCTGGCGGAGATCGAGCTGATCCTGGCGACGACCACGACACTGGGGCGGCTGGGCTTCCACGGTTTCCAGATCCGCATCAATGAGCGGAGAATCCTGAAGGCCATGGCCCGGTATTCCGGTTTCCCGGAGGACCGCTTTGATGAGGTGTTCATCACGCTGGACAAGATGGACAAGATCAGTCTGGATGGGGTGAAGAACGAGCTTCTGGAGTCCGGATTTGCCGCGGAATCGGTGGAAAAGTACACCGAGCTCTTTGCACAGATGGAATCCTGCGCGGATCCGCTGTCCTTCCTCGAGGAGCGGCTGTCCGGCTGCATCGAGCCGGATGTCATCCCGACGCTGCGCCAGACGGTGCAGACCGTGGAGGGAACGAAGCAGGCGGATTTTGCGATGGTTTTCGACCCCACGATTGTCCGCGGCATGAGCTACTATACCGGGACGATCTTTGAGATCGCGATGCCGGAGCTGGGTATTTCCTGCGGCGGCGGCGGCCGCTACGACGGGATGGTCGGCCGCTTTACCGGAAAGGATGTTCCGGCCTGCGGCTTCTCCATCGGCTTTGAGCGGATTATCCTGATCCTGATGGAACAGGGCTTTCAGGTGCCGGGACGGAGTGAAAAGGCGGCTTTCCTTCTGGGGAAAAACCTTCCGGCTGACCAGCTGACGGAGGCGATCCGCGCTGCACAGAACCTCCGCGCCGAGGGGAAGGATGTCCTTGTCGTCCGGATGAACAAAAACAAGAAGTTCCAGAGACAGTCCCTGGCCGAACAGGGATATACCCGGTTTGTGGAGTATACAGGGGAAGTGGAAGAACAGGCCGGAAAGACCGGGAAGGCCTGAGACACAGGGGCTCTGCGGGAGAAAACCTGCGGGGCCGGAGGGAGAGAAGTCTTATGATGCAGTCACGTACACATACCTGCGGGGAGCTGAGACTCTCGGACGCGGGTAAGAAGGTCACCCTCTCGGGGTGGCTGGAGAATCTCCGGGTGGTTTCCGCGTCGCTCGGCTTTGCGGTGCTCCGCGATTTTTACGGAACCACGCAGGCCGTCATTGAGACGGAGGAGATGATGGCGCAGTTCAAGGCCATCACGAAGGAATCCACCATTACCATCACCGGAACCGTTCGGGAGAGAAGCTCCAAGAATCCGAAGCAGGCCACGGGAGAGATTGAGGTGGTGCCGGAGAGCGTCCGGGTGCTCGGAAAATGCACCCACAGTGAGCTTCCGTTTGAGATCAACCGCAGCCGCGAGGCGGACGAGACGACCCGTCTGAAGTACCGCTACCTGGACCTGCGGAACCCGGCCGTCAAGAAGAACATCATCCTGCGCAGCCAGGTGGTTGCGGCGCTCCGCCAGTCCATGATGGATCACGGCTTCCTGGAGATCACGACCCCGATTCTGACGGCTTCCTCGCCGGAGGGCGCCAGAGACTATCTGGTGCCGGCCAGAAAGCATCCCGGCCAGTTCTATGCACTTCCGCAGGCGCCGCAGCAGTTCAAGCAGCTTCTGATGACGGCGGGCTTTGACCGGTACTTCCAGATCGCGCCGTGCTTCCGCGATGAGGACGCGCGCGGAGACCGCTCCCCGGGTGAGTTTTATCAGCTGGATATGGAGATGGCCTTTGCCACGCAGGAGGATGTGTTCGCGGTTCTGGAGGATGTGCTCCCGCCGGTATTTGCCAAGTTCGGCACCTATCACAGAGCCTCTCAGGCTCCGTTTGTGCGGATCCCCTACCAGACGGCGATGGAGAAATACGGCTCGGACAAGCCGGACCTGCGCATTGACCTGACCGTGCAGGATGTGACCGAAGTTCTGTCGGACTGCGGATTTGCGCCCTTTGCCGCCGGCAATGTGATCAAGGCGGTGGTCGTGTCCGGATTCCACGAAACCAGAAAGTTCATCGACAAGACGCTGGCGGATGTGGAGGTGCAGGCCGGGCAGAAGCCCTACTGGTTCCGCCTGGATGACAAGGGCGAGATCACCGGAGGCATCAGCAAGTTCGTGAAACCGATCGTGGACCGCGTGAAGGAAGCCCTGAACCTGAAGCCGGATGATTTTGTCGCGCTCTCCGCGGGAAAGAAGACCGATGCGCAGAAGACAGCCGGCGTTCTCGTCAAGACGCTGGGGGCCGCGGTTCCGGGGCACATGGACAAAGAGCAGTACGCCTTCTGCTGGATTGTGGACTTCCCGATGTACGAGATCGGCGAGGAGTCCGGCCAGCTGGAATTCTGCCACAATCCCTTCTCCATGCCGGCTGGCGGGCTGGAAACGCTTCTGGCAGCGGAGCGGGGAGAGATTGACCCGCTGTCCATCACCGCGGATCAGTACGATCTGGTGGTCAACGGCGTGGAACTGTCCTCCGGCGCGGTCCGGAACCACGATCCGGAGATCATGGTCAAGGCCTTTGAGATGGTCCGCCTCGGCGAGGAGGATGTCAAGAAGCGCTTCCCGGCCATGTACAACGCATTCTGCTATGGTGCACCGCCCCATGCGGGCATTGCGCCCGGCATCGATCGGATGGTTATGCTGCTGGCCGGGGAGGATTCCATCCGCGAGGTGATTCCGTTCCCGATGAACAAGAATGCCCAGGACATCATGATGGGTGCGCCGTCCGAGGTGACGGAGGCACAGCTGAAGGAACTGCACATCAAGGTGACGCTGGACGAGGAAGCTGCGGCTGCAGACAAGGATCGTCAGGGGGAGCAGTAAATGTTTCTGATGACATATGCCATGCAGATCCTGATGGTCTATGTGCTGGCGGCGGTTATTCCGGCGCTTGTGCTCCTGGTCTATGTATACAAGCAGGACAAGGTCGAGAAAGAACCGATCGGTCTGATCGGAAACCTGGTGCTGCAGGGCGTCTTTGCAGCGCTGGCATCGATTGTTCTGGAACTCATCGGGGAGGCCGTCCTGCCCAACGTGATCCGCGAAGACAATCCCATGTATGTGGTTGTCCTCGCGTTTCTGGTGGTCGCACTGGTGGAGGAGGGAACCAAGTTCTTCTTCCTGCGCAGGAGAACCTGGCGGGATCCGAACTTCAATTACCGCTTTGACGGCATTGTCTACGCCGTTTCGGTTTCCCTCGGCTTTGCCGCATTCGAGAACATCGAATATGTGTTCCGCTACGGGCTGATGGTCGCGCCGACCAGAGCGCTGCTGTCCATTCCGGGGCACATGGGTTTTGCCGTGTTCATGGGATATTTCTATGGCCGCGCAAAGCTGTACGATGACATCGGAGATCGCAGAAAGGCGGTGCTGTTTCAGGTTCTTGCGGTGATTTCCGCAGTATTCCTGCACGGCTTCTACGATTCCTGCGCGATGAAGGGAACCGCGATGTCGACAGTTCTGTTTGTCGTGTTTGTAGTTGCCATGTATCTGATTGTCTTCCACATGGTCCGGCACGAGTCCGTTACCGACGAGCCGGTGTAAAAGCGTGCTGTGCATCTGTGATCCGGAATAGATCCGGAATCGTATTTCATCCGGAGATCAGACAGCTTAAGGTAGGAAGAAGCCCCGCCGCAAAAAGGCGGGGCTTCTCCGACATCAGGGAACCGGCGTTTCCTGTTGGAATCAGCCCAATAGCGGAAACCGAATCAACGGTATCGGTGACGTTTCAACGCGATTTTCCGGAGGAAGCATTCAGCCAGACTGCAAAGTCCGGCCGAACGCACAGTCCGGCTGACCGCCAGCCTGGCGAAATGGAGCGGTTCAGAAAAGCAGTCAGGATTTTCAGCCAGGAAAGGGAGGTTGCGCATGAATTCTGAAATTCGTATCCGTGCGGCAGTGCCGGAGGATGCGGAGAAACTTTTAGCGATCTATGCGCCGTATGTGACCGAAACGGCGGTGACCTTTGAAGTTGCAGTGCCTTCGGCGGAGGAATTCCGAAGCCGCATCAAGCATACCGAAGAGAAATATCCCTACTTGGCGGCTGTCCGCGGCGGAGAAATCCTCGGCTATGCTTATCTGAGCGGATTCCAGGAGAGGGTGGCCTACAGCTGGTCTGTGGAGACGAGTATCTACGTGCGGAAAGAAGCCCGCCGGCAGGGAATCGGTGCCGGACTGTACACCGCGCTGGAAGAGGCGGCGCGCCGAATGCATCTGACGAACTTCAACGCCTGCATTGCAGTTCCGGCCGGGGAGAACAGCGCGGTGGATCCCCATCTGAACCGGAGCAGCGAGCTTTTCCACGCCCGCCTGGGCTACCGGCTGGTGGGAGAATTTCACGACTGTGCCTACAAGTTTGACCGATGGTATGATATGATCTGGATGGAGAAATCTCTGGGAAATCATCCCGTGCCGCCGGAGCCGGTTCTGCCCGCGCGGGAGGTTTTACCGGAACTGACCGGCAGCGATGGCTTTCTGAAACTCTGAACATGACAATGACCTGAATTTGAGACTTGAGCTTTCCGACACGGAGTAGAATATCGATGAATTTTTCACAGGACAGTTCTTTGACGGCAGCGTTTTACCGGGAGACAGACCGGGCCAGGCGGGAGGCGCTTCTCACAACCCTCAGGGAGGATCTGGAGGATCAGGCGCTTTCTGACCGGATGGCGTCTGTGTTTCATGCCCGCTATGAAACGCTTCCGCACAGGTCTTTCTTTTCTCAAAGCTGCGCAGAGGCGGTACCGCCGGACCGGTATATCCGTGGGATCCTCCTACTGACGATGGTTCCCGGGACGACCTCCGGCCGGGTGAAGAAGAGAGATTCGGAGCAGATCGACCGGGCACTTGCGGAATTTCTTCCGCCGGCGGATCCGTCCGTGGCCGAGACTCCGATGGATGGCGGTCCCTTTTCTCGCATTCCCGGATACGAGCTGTACAATGCCTGCCTGCTGTACCTGTCCCTCTGCCAGAAGGATGAGCACTATGCTTCGGTCGCGCTGGGGTTCGGCAGAAGAAAACCGGCCAGCCTGGAGGCAAAGATTGCTGCGGATGTGCGGCGGATGACGGAGACCATTCCGGCGCTCTACGGGAAAGAGCAGGAGATGGCGGCCTTTTCTGCTGCCATGCGGGAGGCATTTTCCGACACCTTCCCCGGATCAGAAGATCTGCATCAGTGAGCAGCAGGGATGAGAAACCTTGTGCGGCGGAAAGAACATGCGTATCAGGAAAAGGCAGCGTGCAGAAACGCTGCCTTTTCTGGAACAGCCGGAATGTGCCGGATCACACCAGAGGTGTGTTCCGAAACACAGACAGACCATATGATCATAATCGGGTGCTACCTTAAAAAACAGTTGTTTTTCACTGAATTTTCGCAGTTGTTTTTCATGTCAGTTATGGTAAAATTGTATCAGAAACAACTGAAACCGTCGTAAGTCCGCGCAGAAAGCAGATGTTCTGTGCGGCGAAAAACCAGACAGGAGGATTGACATGGCTGGAATTCTTGATGAGTTTAAACTGGACGGAAAGATCGCATGGGTCACCGGTGCGAGCTACGGCCTTGGTCTTGCCTACGCAACAGCTTTTGCACAGGCAGGCGCAAAAAAGATCATCTTCAATGACATCAACCAGGAACTGGTTGACCGGGGACTTGCCGCATACAAGGAGCGCGGCATCGATGCATACGGCGCGGTCTGCGATGTCACCAATGAGGAACAGGTCAATGCCTTTGTAAAGGATGTAGAGGAAAAATTCGGGACCATCGACATTCTGGTCAACAACGCCGGCATCATCAAGCGGATTCCGATGATCGAGATGACGAAGGGACAGTGGGACCAGGTCATCAATGTGGATCTGACCGGACCGTTTGTCTGCTCCAAGGCAGTCCTTCCAGGAATGATCCGCCAGAGAAGCGGCAAGATCATCAATGCCTGCTCCATGATGTCCGAGCTCGGCCGTGAGACGGTCTCCGCTTACGCGGCGGCAAAGGGCGGCTTGAAGATGCTCACCCGGAATATCTGCTCCGAGTACGGCCAGTACAACATCCAGTGTAACGGCATCGGACCGGGCTATATCGCGACCCCGCAGACGGCTCCGCTCCGCGCGCGTCAGGCGGACGGCTCCATGGCGCCATTTGACCGCTTCATTCGTTCCAAGACACCGGCACAGCGCTGGGGCACCACCGAGGACCTGATGGGCCTCGCGGTATTCCTCGCTTCTCCGGCTTCGGATTTCATCAACGGACAGATCGTCTATATCGACGGCGGTATTCTCGCCTACATCGGCCAGGATCCGTCCCAGCTGGATGACTCCAAGATGCAGGATGTGAAGGAAGAGAACGCGGACATCAAGGTCGGCGACAAATAAGGAATCACATCAGGCGCAGAGAATCACGCCAGACGATAGCGGAAGCAGCCGGAAGGCGGCCGCAGCATTTTCCAGAGAAAATGCGCGGCCGCTTTTGTGAATATTTTAATCATTTGAATCACTTCCGGGTACAGCAAAGTGGGAAGGGAGACAGACATGCTGCAGGAAATTGCAGGGAAACGTGTAGTAATGCGGGATGCGGAAATCCTCCGGCGGGAGGGAGCCAACCGGGACTATCTGATGCGGCTGAATCCGGACAGCCTTCTGCGGAATTTCCGGGTGGAAGCGGGGCTTCCGGAAGACTCGCCGGGGGCAGTCCCCTCGCCGGTTTACGGCGGCTGGGAATTCCCGACCGGTCAGCTGCGGGGGCATTTTACCGGACATTACCTGTCCGCCCTGGCGATGCTCTATGCGGAGACAGGCGATCCCGAAGTAATGGGTCGCGGAGAGCGGATGGTGAGCGCGCTGGGACAGTGCCAGCGGGAGAACGGCGGAGAGTGGGCCGCTGCAATTCCGGAGAAATTCTTCCGCTGGATCGGCATCGGAAAGACGGTCTGGGCACCGCATTACACTGTGCATAAACTGCTGATGGGACTGATCGATCAGTACCGGTATGCAGGCAATGAGGAAGCGCTTCGCATTGCGGACCGCATGGGAGACTGGTTCCTGCGGTATGCGGAATCCTTCAGCGGGGAACAGTTTGACGATGTCCTGGATTTTGAGACCGGCGGAATGCTGGAAATGTGGGCGCAGATGCTGGTCCTGACCGGAGACAGAAAATACAAAACATTGTTATATAAATATGACAGACACCGGCTGTTCGACCGCCTTCTGGACGGGA
The DNA here is from genome assembly GCA_900315495.1 of uncultured Lachnospiraceae bacterium. GTDB lineage: Bacteria > Bacillota > Clostridia > Lachnospirales > Lachnospiraceae > Anthropogastromicrobium. Next base: position 1,355 of record OMZJ01000003.1, on the reverse strand, counting down.
AGGATCCTCTTACCAACATGCACGCGAATACCACGATCCCGGAAGTGATCGGATGCTGTGCGGCCTATGAGGCGACCGGCGAGGAGCGGTGGAGGCACATCGCGGAGGCCTACTGGAAATGCGCTGTCACTGACCGCGGCACCTATGCCACCGGCGGGCAGACGCTCGGCGAAATCTGGACGCCAATGCAGCAGATGTCTGCGCGTCTCGGCGACCGGAATCAGGAACACTGCACCGTCTACAACATGATCCGGCTGGCAGCGTACCTGTTCCGCTGGACAAAGGATCCGCAGTACGCCGATTACATCGAGAAAAACCTGTACAACGGCATTATGGCGCAGGGATACTGGAAGGACGGACTGTCCCACAGCCTGACCGACGGCCTGCCGAAGCACCCGGACCGGGGCCTTCTGACGTACTTCCTGCCCCTTCGTGCGGGCTCCCGGAAGGGGTGGGCATCGGAAACCCAGAATTTCTACTGCTGCCATGGAACACTGGTTCAGGCCAACGCTTCCTGGAACCGGCATATCTATTACCGGGAGGGAACGGATCTCTATATCTGCCAGTATTTCGATTCGGAGGCGGATTTTTCCGGCGGCGAAGACGGGCTGCCGTTACGGATCACACAGGCGGAAGATACGCTGGCCGGAAGCTTCCATCTGTCGAGCACCTCACCGCAGCGCCAGAGCATCAGCGATATCACCTCCGAGATTCCGGTGCATCCGGACTGCCGGATGACCTATCTGAAGATGAGCTGCCGGGAACCGGTGGAGTGTACGCTGCATCTGCGGGTCCCGGACTGGTGCGACGGGGATGCGGAAATCACGCTCAACGGACAGGATCTGTCGCAGGGCGGAAAGCCCGGCAGCTTTGCCGTCATCCACGGGATATTTTCAGATCAGGACACCATCGGCATCTGCTTCCGCAAGAAGGTGAACATTGTTCCACTGCCGGGAGATGACAGTCTTGCCGCGTTCACCTACGGGCCGCTGGTCCTCGCCGGGCTGACAGAGGAAGAGCGCACCCTGACGGTCCGCCGCGGACAGAGACCGGAAGACCTGATCACACACAGCGGGGAGCGCGAATGGGGCAGCTGGAAGGATACCTTCCATACCGTCGGCGTCGATCCCGGCTTCCGGCTGATTCCGCTGAAGGACGTCGGCTATGAGCCGTATACAGTCTACTTCGCGTGGGAGAAGCAGCAGTCGAACATGGAATGAAGCCGGAATAAGAAACATCGTGCAGATACAGCGGTATCGTTTTTCCGGCAGGAAGACCAGGATCTTCCGTGGGAGGCAGTTGATTATTCCGTGGCGGCAGAGCCGCCTGTTCTGTTGAAATAGAGCCACTGGTTC
>OMZJ01000186.1 GCA_900315495.1 uncultured Lachnospiraceae bacterium | reverse complement strand
CCCGCCGTGTCGATCAGGAGAATGTCCGTCTTTCTCGCCTTCGCGGCCTGAATGGCATCATAGACTACGGCCGCGGGGTCGGACCCCTCGGAATGGGCGATCATGGGTACCCCGGCGCGGTCGCACCAGGTCTGCAGCTGCTCGACTGCCGCCGCCCGGAAGGTATCCGCCGCCGCGACCAGGACCTTTTTCCCACTGTTCTTCAGCTGTGCCGCCATCTTGCCGATGGAAGTCGTCTTTCCGACGCCGTTGACGCCGATGACAAACACGACGGAAGTCCGGTCCTCAAAGGCGTACGCGTTCTCGCCGAGATCCATCTGGCGGCGGATGCTGTCGATCAGGATCTCGCGGCATTCCTCCGGTTCGCGGATGTGCCGCTCCCGCACCTGCTCTCTCAGGGTGTCGAGGATTTTCTCGGTGGTTTCCACGCCGATATCCCCCTCGATCAGGCATTCCTCGAGTTCGTCATAAAAATCGTCGTCGATCTTTGAAAATCCATGGAAGATCGAATCCAGGCCGGAGACCACAGAGTCCCTGGTCTTCGTCAGCCCTGCCCGCAGCCGGGCAAAGAATCCTTTTTTCTTTTCCTTTTCTTCTGCCATCTCCTGTTTCCCCAGATTGTTCTACCGCCCTCGCCGGGGCTGCTGTCCTCTGTGTGCATTGTTCGGGATGTTTTCTCCGCCGCACCGGCATGATGATGAAAATGCAGCCCGGCATGGAGAGGCGTCTGCGCTTCGTCAGGTCAGGTCCTGCTCCACCAGGTTCACGCTGACCAGCGCGGAGACGCCCTTTTCCTGCATTGTGACCCCGTAGAGCCGGTCCGCCGCCGCCATGGTGCCGCGGCGGTGTGTGATGACAATAAACTGTGTATCCGCAGAGAGCTTTTTCAGATACGCCGCATACCTTCCGACATTGGAATCGTCCAGTGCCGCCTCGATCTCATCCAGAAGGCAGAAGGGAGACGGCTTGAGATTCTGAATGGCAAACAGCAGCGCGATTGCCGTAAGCGCCTTCTCGCCGCCCGACAGCTGCATCATGTTCTGAAGCTTTTTCCCGGGCGGTTCTGCCGTAACTATAACACCCGCGTCAAGAACGTCCTCCCCGTCCACCAGCCGCAGATCCGCGTGGCCGCCGCCGAAGAGCTCCCGGAATACCCGGTCAAATTCCTCCCGGATTCTGCCGAACTGTTCGGAAAACTGCATCCGCATGCCGGTGTCCAGCTCGTCGATGATTTTCAGCAGCGCGTCCCGGCTTTTGGTCAGGTCGTCCACCTGGGTCTTCATGAACTGATAGCGCTCGGAAACCTCGCGGTATTCGTCCACCGCGCCGACATTGACCGGACCCAGTGCCCGGATCTGCTCCCGGATCTGGCGGATCCGCTTCCGGCGTTCCACATCGGTCAGGCCGTCCTCCGAAAAGTGCTGCTCCGCCTCCCCCGGATTCATGCCGTACTCATCAAACAGCCGGGCTGTCTGGCTGTCCAGCGACTCCTCCAGCCGCTCGCGGATGCTCTCCTGCCGGACGATCTCGCGGTCCAGCAGCTGGATCTCACTGCTCAGCCGGCCGGATTCGCTGAAAAAGCCCTGAAGAGATCCGGAAATCTCCTGCCGGTGCGCCTCCCGGCTCTGAATTTTCTCCGACAGGTCCGCCTGTTCCTTCGCTGCGTCCTGCTTTCCGGCGCGGAGCGCGGAAAGCTTCTCCTCACAGTCGGCACGCTCTTTCGCCGCGGATTCCTTCTGGCGCTGCGCGGCTTCAAGCTCCTTCTCAATCTCCCCGGTATCCCTCCCGCTCCGGGCGATGCTCTCGGCCAGGTCCTTTGCGGACTGGGAGAGCTGTGCCAGGGAGACCTCCTGCTTCTGCACGGAATCCTCCAGGAGGCTTCGCTCCTCCCGGAGCTTTTCGGCGGATCCCAGGGAATCGGTGGAACTCTGCTCGGTATCGGCCCGGCGGGTTTCAATCTCGCGCACCTTTTCCTCCAGGTCCGCCTTTTTCTGTTCTGCTTCCCGCACGGACGAGGCGATCAGGATCTGGTCGGCCGTGATGGTCTGCCGCTCTGCCAGGATGGCGCGCAGTTTCTCTCCGTCGTGCTCCAGCACGATCTGCCCGCGGGACGCCGCGATGCCGGCCTGGGACGCCGCCGCGCGGAGGCCCGGCAGCGCATTTTCCAGAGACGCTGCCTTCGCCTCGGCCTGTGCGAGATTCTTCTCCGCCTGCGAGAGCAGCTCCGTGTTTTTCCGGTTCTGCTCCTGCATCTCCTGCAGCTGGCGATTCCGCCCGAGAAGGTTGGCATTGGAGCGGAACGCGCCGCCGGTCATGGAGCCGCCGGGGTTCATCACATCCCCCTCCAGCGTGACGATCCGGAACGCGTTCCGGTACTTTGCCGCAATCTTCATCGCATGGTCCAGCGTATCCGCGATCAGGATGTTTCCGAGAAGGTTCAGGACGATTCCGTGATAGCGGCTGTCCGCCGTGACCAGCGTGTCCGCCGTGCCGAGGACCCCGGTCTCGGAGAGCGCCTCCGCATAGCTGAAGCCACGGCGCACCGTGATACCGTCGACCGGCAGAAACGTCGTGCGGCCGAACCGGTTTTTCTTCAGATAATCAATCAGGTCCCGCGCCGTCTGCCGGGTGTCCGTGACGACGTTCTGAACCGCGCCGCCCAGCGCGGTTTCAATCGCCGTCTCGTATTTCCGTTCGGTGTGGATCAGGTCGGCCACCGTCCCGAGAATACCGGGGAAGCGGGACCGCGCCTCCATGACTTTTTTGGTGCCGAAGCTGTACCCCTCGTAGCTCTCCGTCATGTTCCGGAGCGAATCCATGCGCGCCTGCAGGACGCGGGTGTTGGCCCGCTGGGACGACGCGGCGTTTCTCGCGTCGGAAAGCGCTTTGCGCGCCTCCGCCAGCGCAGTCTCCCCGGCGGCAAGCTTCTGATCGGCCTGCGCCTTTGCGGCGTCCGCCGCCTCTTTCTTCTGCGCATCCGCCGCCTGGGCTGCCCTGGCCTCCTCCTCGCTCTGGCGGCTCTCCAGGAGCCTCCGGTCGGTCTCTGCCCGGCGCACCCGGTAGTGTTCCAGCGTGGTGCGGTATTTCTCCAGGTCCGCAGCCAGCTCCCGGCTGCGGTTCATCAGTTCCATCACCGCGGCGCCGGAGGAACGTGCCTTCGTGGATTCCTTCTCGATTTCCTTCCGAAGTTCCTCGGATTTTGCCGTATCCCGGTCCCGGATCTCGCGGGCCCTGGCCATCTCCCGGTCCAGCTCCCGGCACCGGGCCTCGGCATCCGCCTTTTCCTTCCGGGCGTTTTCCAGACGCTGCTGCGCCGAGACGGCCTTCTCCTCTGCGTTTTCCGCCTTCAGCGCACCGGCGCGGATTCTGCCGGAAAGATCCGCTTCCTGCCGGTCCAGCTCCCGCTGCGCCTCCGACAGTTCGGCAAGCTTCTGCCGCTCCGCGGCGATTTCCGCGTCGATGCCGTTCATCTCCGCCTGCCGCGCGGAATAATGTGCTTCCAGCTTCTTGAGCGCTGCCTGCTGTTCCTCCCGCTGCCCCTGGGTCTGCCGCAGTTCCTCCGCCGTCTTCTTCACGGCGTCTTCGTTTTTCTTGCGCTCCAGGACAAAGGCGTTGATCTCGGACCCGCGCAGCTCGTCGCGCAGGTGCAGGTAATTCTTCGCGGTTTCGGCCTGCTTTTCCAGCGGGCCGACCCGCCGCTCCAGTTCTGCGAGGATATCCGAAACGCGGGACAGGTTCTCCTGTTCGTTCTCCAGGTGCTTGAGCGATTCCTGCTTGCGGTGGCGGTACTTCTGAATGCCCGCCGCCTCGTCGAGGAGGCTCCGCAGCTCGTCCGGATGCCCCATCAGAATCTGTTCCACACGGCCCTGGCCGATGATGGAATACCCCTCCCGGCCGATGCCGGTGTCAAAGAAAAGCTCGTTGACATCCTTGAGCCGGACAGGGGTCTTGTTGATCAGGTATTCGCTCTCACCGGAGCGGTAAACCCTGCGGGTGACGGTCACCTCGTCGTAGTCGGTGGCCAGCCGGTGATCCGCGTTGTCAAAGGTGATGCTGACGGAGGCGAAACTCTGGGGGTTCCGATGCTGGGTCCCGGCAAAAATCACATCCTGCATGCTGCTGCCGCGCAGCTGCTTTGCGCTCTGTTCCCCGAGCACCCAGCGCACGGCATCCGCCACGTTGCTCTTGCCGCTTCCGTTGGGCCCGACAATGCAGGTGATTCCGTTGTGGAAGGAAAAGAGCGTCCGGTTTGCGAAGGATTTGAATCCCTGAATTTCGATACTCTTCAGATACATCTGGTTACTTTTCGCCTTTCAGCAGCAGGATTGCACGGTAGGCCGCCTGCTGCTCGGCCGCCTTCTTGGTGTGTCCGCAGCCCTCGCCCACGGTCTTTTCCCCGATCTTTGCGCGGACGCTGAACTTCCGGTCGTGATCCGGGCCGTCCTCGGAGATCAGCTCATAGGAGAGCGGCTCGGCGTAGTCTTTCTGAACAATTTCCTGCAGGATAGTCTTGCTGTCATAAAAGAGCTGTTTCCCGTCCAGATCATTCAGGACGAAGCGGTTGATGAACTCTTTTGCGTCAGCAAAACCACCATCCAGATAGATGGCGCCGATCAGCGCTTCAAAGGCATCCGACGTGATGGAGGGCCTGGTTCTTCCGCCCGTCGCGTCCTCACCCTTTCCTAGCCGGAGGTAGCTTCCCAGTGCGATATCCTCGGCGCAGAGCGCCAGCGTCGGCTCGCAGACAATGCTTGCGCGGAGCTTTGTGAGCTCTCCCTCCGGGTATTTCTCGTGGTGGGAATATAAAAAATCGCTGGAGGCAAGCTCCAGAACGGCATCCCCCAGAAACTCGAGGCGCTCATTGTCCCTGGGCGCCGTGCCAGCGCTGCTGTGCTCATGTGCCCACGAACTGTGCGTCAGCGCCAGGCGCAGCAGTTTCGGATCCTTGAAGTGATAACCGATGACTTCTTCCAATGGTTTCTGCGGTTTCATGGATCAAAGCCTT
>OMZJ01000004.1 GCA_900315495.1 uncultured Lachnospiraceae bacterium | reverse complement strand
GAAGCAATATCTGATTTGTTTTACGGAATTATGGAATTACTGTTCAAGATACTACCAGATGTTGGAGCTTATGCGATTCATGTGAATGTGCCATGGATTATTGGGGGTGTTGCCGGAGTCGCATTGATTGCCGTAATCTGCAATATCACAGGAAAACAGTACCAAAAGCGAGCTAATGTAAGAACTTGATACTTGGGCGAATACTCAAAAAAACAGTTCGAAGAAAAACGCTTAATTCATAGTTTCCATGGGAATTCATATTTTCCCGTCATTAATAAACTACTCGAATTGAAGCGTCACACGGAGGGGAAGATGGCAAAAACACTCGAAGAAATGCTTGCAGAAAACAGGGCTGCTTCTGTGACTACTGGTAAAAAAGTTCAAACCGGTAAGACAAGAATAGAAGACTGAGAAAAATGCCTTAGTGGAAACAGCAGTTATCTATCTGATTCATGCTCTATGGTGTCGACATATTTCCAAACATATCCGGCAGCATGCTTTTGTTGACCCTTAGCGGCGCTCCGGATGCACTTGGTGCTAATGTTATTCATTCTTGAAGCCTCAGAGACTGTTCTGTATTTCTGCAGAAGATTACCAAAATCGTCGTATTTAGCTATTGGGCGGTATCGCTTTTCTATGTTCTCTTGGGCTTTTTTCTTGGCCTGAATCTTCATCATTTCTTTCTCACGCTGACGTTTGAGCTTGTTTTCATTCTGCTCTGATGCTTTTCTTAATTTTTGTTGATGCAATATTTTTTCAGCAAGTTTGTTGTTTTTGATGCGCTCCTTGTATGACTCTATTAAAGGATCTATTTCGTTTTCTGTTATTTTGAAATGCATGTCATATAAGTCGTTTTCAATTATTTGCTGTTTGGCGTAGTCTATACCATTATATTCAATGTGTTCAGAAACGGCGGTATCATACCATTTCGCTATATCCGCTGCATAGTTGAAAATATCCATCAAATTATCAATTTGGACGATATATCCGTCTTTTCCCTTATAGTTGGCTTGCACGACAAGGTTTGGTGGTATATCGATATTGGTAAAGTGTCTACTTTCAATGAATAAGTAAGGATTCTTCTTTTTGAAAGTTCTGACATAGAAAACTCTATAATACCAATTGACCAAAATGGCTCCATCCATCTGCTTTTCGAAGCGGAGGTACTCTATGTCGCAACCTGTAATATATAAAACTTTCGCGATTATAGCCGCAATTTCCAACTCCTCTTGATTTGGAGTCTTCTTTAATTTTAATTGGACATTGCGCTCAATTGCGGACTTTGCATAGGTAACTAGCTCTGTGCTTTCTATTAAATTTGAAAGTATGAGACCGCATGTTTCGGCATCCGAAATCGCCCTATGTGATTGACTATTATGAACATTGAAATACTTTGAGACAGTCTCTAAGCGATAGTTTTCTAGTTCTGTTTTAATATAGACTCTGGAAAGTTCTAGCGTGTCTATGTACTTTAATATGACTTCTTGCTCTGGCCACAATCTATTTAGGGTATTTATAATAAAATACATATCAAATCGGGCATTATGCGCAACGAGACACGTCTGTCCTTTTGTTGTTTTATCTCCTATAAAGTTGATGAACCGCCGCATAGCTATCTTTTCAGCGATCCCTTTCAGTTGGAGTTCTTGATCTGAGATATGGTTTATTTGAAAAGCTTCTTCTGGTATATGGCTGACAGATTTTAGCAATTCGGAGAATCTATCTCTTGGTTTGCCATTGATAAAACGAATAGCCGCAATTTCTATTATTCTGTCGGATGTTGGAGATAACCCCGTAGTCTCTATGTCTACTGATATGTATTCATTTGGAAGATTAACCCAATCCTCATATTCAGCGCTAATTAATGAAGCCCTACCATTAGGAATGTCATCTAAAGAGAACGTATCCATTGGGCTATCGCCATCATTAGTAATAGAATTAGTAAATTTTGTGTCAAATAATGGATTTAGGTTTTGATTTGAGTTTGATGTTCGAGTATCTGAGATTGAGCCCGAATTAGATCTACCGACAGATGGCTTAGATATAATACTAAGCAGGATAATTCCAACTGTTAATATAAGCAATATAATTTTGAAATAATCGTTGAATATGGCAAGTATTCCAAATGCTACCATAGCAATTAGTACTATTCTGGTATTAACCTGCGACCTTTTTGTCATATCTATATTATACTTCTATTTCTTCGGATATTCCCAACTCTTGCGGATATAGATTCCGTT
>OMZJ01000041.1 GCA_900315495.1 uncultured Lachnospiraceae bacterium | reverse complement strand
CCCGCATGGGACCTTTTTGCATTTTCCTCCCATCCTGTTTGTCCTCTGCCAGCAGGTCCGGCAAAGATACCGGATGTCGGCAGAAGACGGACGGCAGAGGACTGATTACTTGATTTCGAAGATCCAGCCTTCCGGTGCCTCGATGGTGCCGAGCTGAATGCCGCGCAGGGTATCGTACAGCTTCTTCGTGTTTGGTCCCATCTCGTCCATGCCGCTGGGGATCCGGATTTCACGGCCGTGATCATTGATCAGGCCGATCGGGCAGATGACGGCCGCGGTTCCGCAGACGCCGGCCTCGACAAAGTCGTCCAGCTCCTCCTTGTACACCACACGCTCCTCGACCTTCATGCCGAGATACTTCTCCGCCACATATTCCAGAGAACGTCTGGTGACGGACGGAAGAATCGTGTCCGACTTCGGCGTGACCATCGTGCCGTCCTTCGTGAAAAAGACGAAGTTCGCGCCGCCGGTCTCCTCCACCTTGGTGCGGGTGGCGGAATCGAGATACATGTTCTCGTTGAAGCCGTTCTGGTGTGCCTCGACAATGGCCTCCAGACTCATCGCGTAGTTCAGGCCGGCCTTGATGTTGCCGGTTCCGTGAGGTGCCGCACGATCGTAGTCAGAAATGGTGATCTTGATCGGCTTTGCGCCGCCCTTGAAGTACGGGCCGACCGGGGTGGTCAGAATGCGGAACTGATAATCCTCCGCCGGCTTCACGCCGATGACCGGGCTGATGCCGAACATGTACGGACGGATGTAAAGGCTTGCACCGGTGCCGTAGGGCGGAACCCATGCCTCATCGGCTTTGACAACCTGACGAACGCCGTCCAGGAACTGTTCCGGCGAGATCGGTGGAATCTCCAGGCGCTTCGCGGAATTGACCAGACGCTCCGCATTGAGATCCGGGCGGAACACAACCGTACGGCCGTCCACCGTCTCATAAGCCTTCATACCCTCGAAGACGGTCTGCGCATACTGCAGAACACCAGCGCACTCCGACATGACGATCTTGTCGTCCGTGATGAGCGCACCCTTGTCCCACTTGCCGTCTCTGTAATTTGCCACGTACCGATAATCGGTCGGCATATAACCGAAGCCAAGATTGGCCCAGTCCAGATTCTTCTTTTCCATCTCTGCTCCTCCTGACCATTCTGCTGTTCAAATTTTCTTTTTCGAAGGATTCTTGAACTTTTTCATCATAGCATCCTGCGCAAATTTGTCAAGATTTTCGCCAATTCGTTCTGTTTTCGTTAAATTCGTCCTGTTTTCGGGGCGGTACATCCCTGTCTGCCTGATGACAAATTTAATCTTTTCCGCCGGCCGGATCCCCGTCTGTCCGAAGCACTTTCCGGACGATGTAGACCGGGCGGTTCTTATCCTGCAGATAGACCCTGGCCAGATACTCTCCGATCACGCCGAGGGTCAGCATGATGAGGCCGAAGAAGAAGACCAGGAGGCTGACAATCACGCCGAACCGGACATCCACCCCCAGTGCCGCGCGCACCGCCTGGACGATCAGGGCGGCGATGCCGGCCAGGGTACAGCCGACGCCCGGAATCAGCGGCCATTTGAGCGGGGAAACCGTATAGCCGATGATTCCTTCCATCGCATAGCGGAACAGCTTGATAAAGTTCCACTTGGAGACACCCGCGTGTCTCTGCCGGACCTCGTAGGGGATATAGTAGGTGGTGAACCCGACCCAGGCAAAAATCCCCTTGGTAAAGCGCGCATTTTCCGGCAGCGACAGAATGGCATCGCGGACACTCCGACGGAAGCACCGGAAATCGCTGGCATCCGGATGCATCGTCACCTCGCTGATCCGGTTCACCAGACGGTAAAAGGCGGATTTGGCGGCGGTCATGAATCCGCTCTCGCGCCGCTCGCTCTGGTAGGCCGCGACCACATCGGTCTCCGGATGCAGATCCAGGATCGTCACCATCTGCCGGACGATTTCCGGCGGCTGCTGCAGGTCTGCGTCAATCAGCGCGGTATACTCTCCCCGGGCCTCCCGCAGCCCCGCCAGAATGGCCGCCTCCTTGCCGAAGTTCCGGGAAAAGTGCACGACCGTCAGCAGGGCGTCCCGGCCCTTCTCTTCCTTCCAGAGGCGGTCCAGCTCTTCGCCGGTGCGGTCGCTGCTTCCGTCATTGACCATCACAAACTCGACCGGATAGCCGCACCCGTCAAATGCCTTCCGGGCCTCCCGGTAAAAATCGCACACATTCTCCTGCTCGTTATAGCAGGGGACAACCAGTGATAAATGAATGATCTGACTCATTCCAACCTCGATGAAATCGGGCAGGGAATCGCTTCCCCCTGCCTGGTAAAAGAAAAGGACAGGGCGGCGGAATCTTCCGTCCCCTGCCCCTTGCACATCCGTCAGAGAACAATAAGCTTTCTGGATGCCTGATTCAGGACCTCAGTTTCTCCTCTGTCGTTGATCATTACAATATTCTCGATGCGGATTCCGAAATTGCCGGCCAGATAGATACCCGGCTCGATGGAGAACGCCATGCCGCGCTCCAGCTTTCTCGGATCGCTCTTCTTGATGTCCGGCGCCTCGTGAATCATGTATCCGATTCCGTGGCCGACCCGGTTGACCAGAGAGCCCTCATATCCTTCGGTATCGATGATGTGCCGGGCCGCATAGTCGATGTCCGGGATGAATGCCCCTTCCACGGCCGCCTTCTGCGCCGCCATCTGCGCCCGGTCCACAATGTCATAGACCTTTTTCTGCTCCCCAGTCGGTTCGCCGATGAAAATCGTGCGGGACATGTCCGAATGGAGTCCCTTGTAGGTGCAGCCGTAGTCCAGGACGCACAGGTCATGATCCTGAATGGTCCGGCCATAGGCATTGTAATGCGGATAGCTGGAATTCGGGCCGGAAGCGACGATGCCCTCCGGGTTCTCGCCGCCGCGGGAGGTCATCTCCTCCGCCAGAAGGTCCATGACATCCTGTTCCTTCATGCCGGCGTGCACCCGCGGCAGGATGGCCGCGAACGCTTCGTCCGCAATCCGCGCGGCCTGGCGCAGACACTCCTGCTCCTCCGGCGTCTTGTGAATGCGGATTTCCTCCAGCAGCGGCTTTGCATCCACAAAGCGGACCGGGATCCGTCCGGCGATATCCAGAATCTGATAGGCGGGGGCGGAGGAATTGACGCCGATCACGGCTTCCCCGAGGTGATTCTCCTGCAGGATGCCGCTCACGATCTCGACCATGTCGTCGCCGTCAAACCAGGTGTACACCGGCACACTCTTCCCGAGCCCCGCCTCCACCTGATCCTTGTACAGGAGGTTGCAGATATAGAACATACGCCCGTCAGAGCAGATCACAAGCCCCTGAAAGCGCTCACACATCATCGGATTGAATCCGGTCAGAAACAGAAGTTCCTCCGACGGGCAGATCAGAACGGCATCCATCTGATAGTCGTTCATCATTCCCGCCAGTTTTTCAATATATTCGGTACGCATTGTTGCGTCCTCCTTTCTCTGCAGGTCTCAGTATACGCCGATTGCGCACCGGATTCAAGCAAAGCCGCTTACAGGGCGACACCGTCCGCCGGCGCCGCGGTTGCTTCCGACGCTGCTGTCGCGGCGGTGGTATCCGCCGCCGTCGCTGCTGCCGTTGCTGCTGTGGCATCCGCTGCCGTGGCTGCTGTGGTATCTGCTGCCGTGGCTGCTGCATCTGCCGTTGTCGCTGCCGCGGTATCGGCTGCAGCGGCCGGATCTGCCTCCGTGGGCGCTGCGGTCTCCGGAACGGCGGAGAATCCAGCGGTCAGACCGATCCACCCGTCATAGACGCGGACGGACGCGGGGCCGTTTCCGAAAAGGAAGTTGATGAAGTACTGCTCCGTATAATCGGCCATATTGTTTTCCAGGGTCTGCCGGATGAAATCAAGTTCCAGATACATCAGCGAAGCGCCGGCCAGCTCGCCCGGCGCGGAGACGACCGAGTTGTACAGGTTCTGGACATAATCCGCCGACACCGCTCCGAAGTAGCTGGTGCAGATCGACTGCACATCCGACAGCTGCCAGTTTCCGTAGTTCACGGAGATATCCACCAGGCCGTACAGCGCATAATAGACTCTTGTATAGCACTGCATGTACATTTTCATCGAATCCGAGAGGGAATCGTCCGTGGCATAGGTGCGAAGCAGCGCATATTCCTGCCAGCCGCTCTCCAGCGAGAATGGTGCACAGGCCAGCTTCAGCGGATCGGAGGAGGCGGTCACCGTCGCGTACAGATAGGCGCTGGAGGCCGTGGTCCGGTTGGCCGCAGCCGCCTGCCCCGCCAGGGAACTGTCTCCCGCATTCAGGTTCACAATATCCTGGTAGGCGCCGTTCAATTCATCGGCCATCCGCTGGCGCGCCGTGTCCGGATCGGTATCACTGCCGGTATAATAGCTTAAAAGCGTCCGGAACCGGTCAAGGCCGCTGTCCCCGAACGCCGAGAGGGGCTGACCGATCATGGAGTCATCCCCGCGCAGGCTGTAGGCATTCTCCTCGGAATTCATGTGGTCCAGAAGCACCTGGTACAGCTGCAGATCATCCCCGGTGAGATGATCCCCGTCCACCGCGAGAACTGCCTGCCGCGCCGTCTCAAAATTGACGCTGGAATTGCTGAAGACATCGGAATCCTGCGCCAGAAGCTCCGTCAGGGTTTCCTTCACCGCGGCAAAATCAGAAGCGGCTAAAGCCTCCAGGTCTTCTGTCTCTTCCTCGCTCTCCGGTTCCACCGCCGTCCCGGCGGTTCCGGCATCCTCCGCGGACTCCGCCTCTGCCTCGGTTTCCGGCTGTGTCTGAAAGCGGGCTGCCTCTCCAGAGGAATTCGATTCTTCCTTTCCGCCCTCTGCCGCCGCGCCGGTCTGCCTGCTCTGCCGGAGAGAGAGAGCCGCACCTCCTGCCGTCAGAAGAGCAATCAGGCAGAGAGAAACCACAACCGGAAGCAGCAGAGCCGCTGCACTGCCCTGTTTTCTTCTGCCCGGTCCTCTGTATCCATGATTTGATGCCATTGATCAACCTCCAGATTCCCGCGGATCACTTGTCTGATCCCCATCCGCGAATACAAAAATCCCGCCGCATCCTTTCCCGCCGCGGGCTGTGACCGTCTGTATCATTTCTTTGTTATCATACCGTTTCCGCCCCGAAATGGCAATGGCTTTTGCTTTTTCCGCCGTTCCCGCGGCGGGTGCAGCGGGAACGGCTCCGGTGATGTGTCCGGCACACCGTTCACCGCATTCCGGGGACTTTCACCCGCCCCGCCGGCAGGCCGCAAAGGCGCGGATCAGCTTGTCTTCTGTGCATGCCGGTGGTATGATAGCCGCATACGGATGGAGGTACCCCAATGAAAAACAAGACACCTTTTTATCTTACAACCGCCATTGCCTATGCGTCCGGGAAACCGCACATCGGCAATACCTATGAAATCATCCTTGCCGACGCCATTGTCCGCTACAAGCGCCTGCAGGGCTTAGACGTCCGCTTCCAGACCGGCACTGACGAACACGGTCAGAAAATTGAGGGCAAGGCCGAGGCTGCCGGGGTTGATCCGAAGACCTATGTGGACGGCGTGGTCAGCGAAATCAAAGAGGTCTACCGGCTGATGAATATCAGCTATGACCGCTTTATCCGCACCACGGACCCGGACCACGAGAAGCAGGTACAGAAGATCTTCCGGAAATTCTATGAGCAGGGAGATATCTACAAGGGCAGCTATGAGGGCTGGTACTGCACCTCCTGCGAGTCCTTCTTCACCAAGTCGCAGCTGGTGAACGGGCGCTGCCCGGACTGCGGCGGCCCGGTGCACGAGGAGAAGGAGGAGGCCTACTTCTTCCGGATGAGCAAATACGCACCGCAGCTGATTCAGTACATCAATGACCACCCGGAGTTTATCCAGCCGGCATCCCGCAGGAATGAAATGATGAACAACTTCCTGCTGCCGGGCCTGCAGGACCTGTGTGTGTCCCGCACCGCCTTCAAGTGGGGCATCCCGGTGGATTTTGACCCGAAGCATGTCGTCTATGTGTGGATTGACGCCCTGTCCAACTATATCACCGGCCTCGGCTACGATGTGGACGGCCACTCGGATCCGCTGTTTGAAAAGTACTGGCCGGCGGACATTCACCTGATCGGGAAAGACATCATCCGGTTCCATACCATCTACTGGCCCATCATGCTGATGGCCCTCGGCCTTCCGCTCCCGAAGCAGGTATTCGGCCATCCGTGGCTGCTGCAGGGAGAGGGCAAGATGAGCAAGTCCAAGGGGAATGTCATCTATGCGGACGAGCTGGTACACTTCTTCGGCGTGGACGCCGTGCGCTATTTCTGCATCCATGAAATGCCCTTTGACAATGACGGCGTCATCTCCTGGGATCTGATGATCGAGCGCAACAACGCTGATCTGGCCAACACCCTCGGAAATCTGGTCAAGCGGACCGTTTCCATGACAAACAAATATTTCGGCGGCGTTCTCCGGCACGCGGATGCGTCCGATCCGCTGGACCACGACCTGATCGAGACGGCCCTTGGAACGTATCCCGCCATGACGGAATGCATGGACACGCTCCATGTAGCCGATGCGCTGACCCAGCTCTTCAACCTCTTCAAGCGCTGCAACAAGTATATCGATGAAACCCAGCCGTGGGTTCTGGCGCGGGATGAGGCAAAGAACGACCGCCTCGCGGCTGTTCTCTACAACCTGGCGGAGAGCATCATGATCGGCGCGTCCCTGCTGCAGCCGTTCATGCCCGAGACCGCTGCGCGCATCTCCGCGGAATTCAACGTTCCGCTCCGCGACGCGGATCAGCTCGGCACCTTCGGGCAGATCGCAGACGGCACAAAGGTGACCGAGAATCCGAGCGTTCTGTTTGCCCGTCTGGATCCGGCAAAGACACTCGCCGAAATTGATCAGATGATGGAACAGAAGAAGGCGGCGGCTGCAGCAAAGGCAGCTGCCGGTGAAGGGGCAGGCAGCACATCCCTGTAAATCCGTGGTTTATAACGGTCAGTGGAAGGTTCCGCTGACCGTTCCTTTGATCTGTCAGACAGCTTACGGAGAAACAGTTATGAAAAAGAATAGGATCACCGCCGCGGCAGCCGTGCTCTGCCTGATCGCGGCGGGATGCGGGACCTCGGACGGACCGACGCTTCCGGCCCGCGTCACGACAGCGGCGGAGGAAAGCACCGGGGAAGACCTGGAACCAGAGACAGAGGCCGAAACCGCAGCGGTTCCGGAGACGGAAGAATTCTCGGAAGCCGATGACGGCGCGGCGGATCCGGCCGGCACGGATACCGCGGCAGAGGCCGTACAGAGCCTGCTGTCACCGGACGATGTCTATATCGCATCGGCATTCTCCGGAACGCCGGACGATCCGTACGGAATTGTGGACGTCTCCTCCGCCCTGTACACGTATGAGAACTGTGTGAATGACCTCCGGGAGCTGGAGTCGTACTATTCTTCCATCCTGCGCACGGCTGTCATCGGGACGACCCACGACGGCCGGGATCTGATCGCGTTCCGCTTCGGAAATCCGGAGGCGCCGAAGCAGATTTTTATCTGTGCGGCCACCCACGCGCGGGAGTACATGACCGCGCAGCTGGTCATGAAGCAGCTGGAATATTACTGTGCGAACTACGCGCACGGAAGCTATTCGGACGGAACCTCCTACCGCGACCTCTTCGACCAGGTATGCTTCATCGTCGTGCCGATGGTCAATCCGGACGGTGTCTCCATCAGCCAGTCCGGGGAAGACGGCCTTTCCCGGGAGGATCTGAGACAGAACCTTCAGGCAATCTATCAGTCCGACCTCGGATTCGGCTACACCACCCTGGATTACGATTCCTACCTGCGCCGTTTCAAGGCCAACGGAATGGGTGTGGATCTGAACCGCAACTATTCGCCCGGCTGGGACACGCTGAATGACCGGGTCAACCCCTCCGCCAGTCTGTATCCGGGATCAGAAGCCGGGTCGGAACCGGAGGCGCAGGCCCTGATGGGCGTCATCAATGCGCTCCCGAATCCCGCGGCTGCCGTGAGCTATCATTCCTACGGCAACCTGGTCTACTGGCAGTATGGCCAGGAGGAGCCTCTCTGGACGGCGAATCAGGTGCTGGCACAGCATTTCTGCGATCTCACCGGCATTGCCATGGGCGGGGAATCCAACGAAGCTGGATTCTCCAACTGGTGCGTCCGGGTGAAGCAGCTCCCGTCGGTGACGGTGGAAGTCGGCTCACAGGAATGCCCTCTTCCGATCGAAGAATTTTCGCCGATCTGGGAGGCCCACCGCGAGGTGTATGCGATGCTGGCCGACTGTTATCAGTAAGGACAGCCCGGGATCCGCGCCGGCAGAGAGGAATGTCATGCAATGCGCGGATGGATCAGATCAGAATCTGAATCATCAGACAAGAAAAGAGCCCCGCTCGTGCGAGGCTCTTTAGGGAATAAAAAGGGGAGGGACGCCGACCTCATCGCCGGCAGATATGAAAAAGTGTTACGGCCGATCACTCAGCCGTAACTATACTATAACACAATCCTGCCGGTTTTCGACGCTGCGGCTCTAAATTTTTTCTAAAATCTTTGTCGCTGAGAATCAAAGGAAAGGGCTCTCTTCCCCTGCCGCAGAAGAAAAGAAACATCCTGTCAGAAAGGAGGAGCGCAGCGCTCCTGCCTCCGGGCAGCCGTATGCACTGCGCGCGATCGCGATGAAACTGCTCAGAAACCTCACCATCTATACGGGAAACGGTGTGATCGAAGACGGCTATGTGCGCTTCGGCCGGACGATCGCTGATGTGGGCACCATGAACCGCTTTGTTCCGAATCCCACCGATGAACCCGTCGAAACAAAGGCCGTCTCGATGGTCCCCGGCTTTATCGATGTGCACAGCCACGGCGGCTATGGCTTTGACGCCATGGACGCCTCCTCCGGCGAGATTGACCGCATGGTCCGGACAATCACTGCCCGGGAAGGCGTCACCTCATTTTTCTGCACCACAATGACAGAGACGCCGGAACAGATCTCCGGCTCCATGCAGCGAATCGCCGAAGCCGCCGCGCGCAATCCGGTGATTCAGGGCATTCATCTGGAGGGGCCCTTCATCTCTCCGGAATTTCGCGGGGCCCAGATGGCCTCCTGTATTCTCCGGCCGGACATGGATCTCCTCTCCCGCTTTCAGGAGCTCTCCGGGAACCGGATCCGGATCGTCACCTATGCGCCGGAGGAAGCCGATCCCGCCTTTGAAGACTGGTGCCTCTCCCACGGGATCGTTCTCTCCGCCGGGCATTCCAACGCTCACTTTACAGAGCTGAAAAACAGCCGGGCTTCCCACATCACCCACCTCTATAACGCGCAGCGGGGGCTGAAGCACCGGGAACCGGGCGTGACCGGCTACGGCCTTCTGACCGAGGGCGTCACCTGTGAACTGATCTGCGACGGCATCCATATCCTGCCGGAGATGATTGACCTCGCCTACCGTCTAAAAGGAAGCCGCGGCATTGAACTGATCACGGATTCCATGCGCGCGAAGGGGCTTCCCGACGGGGTCAGTGAGCTGGGCGGCCAGACGGTCTATGTGTCCGGCAGGCGCGCCACGCTGGCCGACGGCACGATCGCCGGATCGGTACTGCCCTATATCGACGCATTCCGGAATATTCAGAAATTCACCGGGGCATCCATGGAAGACGCGGTCCGCATGTCCTCCGGCAACCAGGCGGCGGAATTCGGCCTGACCGGGAAGGGCGCCATCTCCGTCGGGAAGGATGCGGATTTCGTCCTCCTGACCGAAGCGCTTTCGATTGATTCCGTCTATTCGCTCGGCCGGAAGGCCGTCGACCCGGAAGAAACCCCGTGAAGGATTTCTGATCAAAAATCCTGACAGAACGATGCCAGAAGCCCCCACAGGAAATTCCGGAAAGAATTTCCTGCGGGGGCTTCCTGTGTCATTTCTCTCCGCAGAGCCGGATGATCGCGTCCGCATAGATCTTTGCCGACATCATCAGCTGATCGATCAGGACGAACTCATCCGGGCCGTGCATGTGATTATCCACCGCGGGGTCAGCGCAGCCGCAGGCAACACCGTTTTCAATCTCATGCACATAGGTACCGCCGCCGATCGCAAGCGGCTCCTCCTTCCGGCCGGTATATTTCTCCACACTCGCCAACAGCGACGTCACCAGCGGGGAATCCTTCGGCACATAGTGTGCCGGCGTCATCGGGACAACCTGCGGATGCAGCCCCTCCGCCCGAAGCTTCGCATTGGCAACATCCGCGGTATTTTCTTCGTTCGCGGCGCAGCAGGTCCGGCAGTCAATCGTCCCCTCCAGGCCCTCTTCGGTCAGGCGCAGGACATCCATCGTCAATGTGAGCTTTCCGGAAATCTCATCCTCCCGGGCGACGCCGAGGCCCCTGCCGTAATAATCCCCGTGGGGGAAGAGTCTGGCAAGGGACCGGACGCGCGCCGTGGAATCGCAGTCCGCCAGCGGCAGGGAGGCCAGAAGGGAAATCAGTGCCGTCAGGGCGTTGTTTCCGCCCTCGGGGTTTGCCGCATGGACCTGCACGCCCTGTACGTCAATCTCCACGCCGCCCTCCGCCTGCCGCACGGTCATCTGTGTCCCGGTGGAATCCTCCGCGGCCTTCACGAAAGGTGCGGCAGACGCCGCGGTCATCCCCAGCACAACCGCCTTAGCCCTGGCCGGAACGACATTGGATTTCACCCCGCCTTCGGCAAGAACGACCCGCGGAAGCACCTGCGTGGCGGCAAACGAAGCGTCAAAGGATTCCTCAAATCTTCCCTTCTCCAGGAAAATCAGAGGGAAATCCGCGTCAGGCGACACAGACATCGGCGCATGCTTCTTCCGGGAGAAATAGTAGGCGATATCGCCGCTTCCGCACTCCTCATCGGAGCCCAGAATCAGTCGGACTCCGCCGGACAGCGGAACACCCAATTCCCGGAGCGCGCGCATCGCGTACAGCACCGCCACGGCCGGTCCCTTGTCATCTGCCGTCCCGCGGCCGATGATCCGGTCCGCCGTGACCAGCGGTTCAAAGGGCTTTGTCGCGGTCCACCCGTCTCCGGCGGGCACCACATCCAGATGGCACAGAATATCCAGCTGCAGCGGCCGGTCGTTCAGAAGGGCATCCACGCAGTAGTTGTCCACATTTTCCGGCGCAAATCCGTTCTTTGCACAGATTTCCATTCCCTTTGCCAGACCGGCAGCCGGGCCCTCGCCGAACGGCTTGCCTTCGGCGGCTTCTCCCCGCTCACTGTCCACCCGGCAGAGTGCACAGATATCTGCGATCATCTCCTCCCGGTGCACTTCCAGCCATGTTTCAATCTGTTTGGTGTAATCCATCTCTTTGATCCTTTCTGTTCTCCGCAGAAAAAATTCGCTGCTTCTTCCGCATTCCTCCCGGAAGATCCTGTCACCCGTGCAGGTTCAGAATCTTGATCAGGAAGAAATAGACCAGGCTGTAATAGGAAATGACAGCCGTCAGGTCGTTGAGCGTTGTGATCAGCGGTCCGGATGCCGCTGCCGGATCCAGCTTCATCTTCTTGAAGAGGATCGGGACACCTGCGCCGGCAAAACCGGAGATCGTCATTGCCAGAATCAGCGCCGCACCGATGCAGCCGGAAACCGCAAAACCGAACAGCGGGCCCTTGTGCAGCAGAAGCCATACGTAAAATCCGATCACGGCAAAGGCGGCACTTCCGATGATCAGGCCGTTGACCAGACCGACTCTGGTCTCCTTCCAGATGAAGTGGGTGATTTTCTTCCTGTCCAGATTTCCGTCCGCCAGCACACGGATCGTCACAGCCAGGGACTGGGTACCGACGTTTCCGGCCATATCCAGAATCAGCGACTGGAAGAATACCACGGTGGTCAGCTGCGCCACCACGCCCTCATACAGGGTCACCACGGAGGAGACCACCAGTCCGAGGAACAGCAGGACAACCAGCCACGGGAAACGCTTCTTGATGCTCTCCCGGATCGGCTCGTGCAGATCCTCCTCTGTTGACAGGCCGGCCAGCTTTGCATAATCCTCGCCCATCTCCTCGTCGACGACTTCGACAACATCCTGCGAGGTGATGACACCCAGCATCTTGTTGTTTTCGTCGAGGACAGGGATGGAATCCTCGGAATAATCCTTCAGCTGTTCAATACAGTCTTCGATTTTTTCCTGGCCGTACACATACGGATAGGAGGCGGTGATCAGATCCGTGAGGGGTGTCCCCTCCCGGGCGGTGATCAGATCTTTCAGGTCGATGGCGCCGGCAAAGATGCCGTCGGAATCCAGTACATACAGCGTGGAAATATTGTCATTGTCCGCCGCCTGCGCGACCAGCTCGCGCATCGCCTGCTTCACCGTGAGCCCCAGGCGGATGTGAATGTAGTTGGTACTCATTCGGCTTCCGATCTGGTCCTCATCGAAGGATGCCACCAGGGTGATATCCCGGCGGGATTCGTCATCGATCAGGTCGATCAGGAGGCTGCGCTCCGGCTTGTCAATCTGGCGCAGCAGATCCACCGCCTCGTCCGCATCCATCCGCGAAATCAGCTCGACCTTCTTGCGGCCGGACAGCTCATTGAAATACTTTGCGCGGTCCTCCTCGGTGTACTCAAAGACATCGGAGAGCTTTTCATTGTCAATCACACGGTAAAGCTTTTTGCGCTCTTCCGGCGTCAGAAGACTCAGAGAGGCCGCGATATCGTTTTCATGGTAATCTTCCAGCCGGTCGCGGAGCGCTTTCGGGCTCAGGTTGCTGCGGATGATCTTGACAAGCTCCTGCTCATAATCGGGATGCTCCGGCGGTTCCTCCCCGGAATCCTCCTTCGAGGTCCCTCCCTTGTGATCCTCATCCCCGGTCAGCCGGTTCACGCCGTCTTCCTTCTTCGGGATTTCGTTCAGCGGAACCTCCTCCCCGAGCTCTTCCTCTCCGATGCGTGCCTCCGCCGCATCTTCAGACTGCACGCCGCCGGAGGTTTTTTCCGCGCCGAAAGCGGCTTTTTCCACGCCGTTCCCGGAGGATCTGCGCTTCGCCGCTGTTTCCTCCGGCTTTTCCGCCGGATTCTTCTCCGGCTTTTCTGCCGGTGCTTCCACCGGCGCCTGCATTGGTTCGTTCAATTTTTCTTTCTCGCTGTTCATCTGTGCTCTCCCTCCCGCCGGCCCGCCGGAGCGGACCGAAACGTTTCTTTTCCTCCGGCTGCCGGAGGAAACCGATTGTTTCACAGAAACAGGAATGACCCGCCGCCGGACATTGCAGGCGACCAAAAGAAAAAGCCATTCCCCGCGGAAAAGCATCAACGGGCAATGGCATGCTGAACCGGAAGTCAGAAAAAACGCCTCCGGAATCGATCAGACAAGGGAGCGCTGTGAAAATCAGCGCCGGCGCACTGTGCAGAATACGGCACAGCACCTCTGATACGCCTGAGAACCTGAGAAAACCGGAACCGTGAAAACCTGCCGGCTTCCGTTCAGACGCCATGGCCCGCTGCTTCGTCCGCAACTGTCTCCACTATCCATTTTCTCACCTCTCTTTCACTGAACTGCAGAGGATTTCTCTTCTGCCTCGGCTAATGTATCATAACCGCCGAAAAGTGTCAATCCGCTGACCAGGCGGCAGACTGCACACAATTTATCCGGAAATTTTCCCGTTTTCCGCAAAAATTTCCCGGATGCTGTCATAGTGCAGAAAAATTCCGCGGTCGGCCAGCGCCCGGATCTCTTCCGGCCGTGCCGCCCTGAAATCCACGGATTCCTCCGCCTGCAGCGCAATCTCGCTGTCCCGGAAATCCTTTTCGAACCGCCAGATATCCACAAAGTAGTTGTCACCCTCCGCCGGGTTATCCCTGCGGTAGGTCATCGCAAGGCGGTGCGGGCAGTCTGCAAGATCCAGACCGGTTTCCTCCCGGACTTCTCGGAGAACCGCCTGCAGAGAAGTCTCTCCGGCCTGCACGCCGCCGCCGGGGATCTCCCACCAGCCGCCGGCCCATGCCTTGGTCTGAATTCTCTGTGTGATCAGTATTCTGCCGTCCGGGCGGACAATCTCTGCCAGAACCGTGAGATGATATTCCCCGGGCTGCATATGCCAGTCATTCCGGATCATGGTGCGCCCCGTAGGCCGCTTGTCCCGGTCATAGAGATCCCACCGCTCTTTCTTCTGTTCCTTCTGCTCCTGCATGCTGCTCTGTTCTCCTCTCTGTTCCTGCCCGCCCGGGCGGACGGACCCGCATACGACATCCGGCCCTGCCTTCCATTGATTTCTATTCCACCGGGAAGAACGGCCCTGGAAACCCATTCTTCAAGCTCCGGCGGATCCGGTGTCTTCTCCGCCGGGGCGGACATACCCTCAGTCGATCACCTGGAAGCTGCTCTCGTGCGGATCCGGCGGGAGGGGTGACCGGTCGACGAACGTAATCTCGATGAAATGCTGCCGGTTCATCTGCCGTTCCATCTCCTCGATTTCCCCGGACCGGCCCTGTACTTCCATCTCCACCGTGTCATCCCAGAGGTTCCGGACCCACCCGGTGAGGCCCAGCGACCGGCAGATGGTCTCCGCCCGCCAGCGGAAGCCGACCCCCTGCACGGTCCCGTGAAAAATCAGGTGCATCCGGACGATCTTCTCCATGCATACACCCTCACAGCATCAGGCCGCCTTCGATGCCGTCAAAGTCGATGGTCCGCTCCGTTCCGTCCTTCAGCGCAACCACAACCGGCCCGTAACCGCCGCATTGCTCCGGATCGGTATACCGGATTTCCCGGACCGGGAAAAGCTCATCCTCCGTGAAGTCGGTGAGGTCTTCCTTCGTGATCACCTGGGAGAACAGATAGAACGGCTCATAGCCGTACTGCTTTGTGCGCGTCACACGGGCGAACGGAAGGATGGAATGCTCCGAATCCGGGTTGGACCCGGTGCTGTGAAGGATTTCCAGCTCCGTGAATCCGCCGAAAATTGTCATCGCCATCTGCTTCGGCTTCCCGGTGTGGTCTTTCCCCCTCAGGATGACGGCCTGCCCGGAACCGTTCTGCTTCCGGATCACTTCCGTACCGTTGTCCGGGAATCCATAGGCACCCAGGGTCAGATCCGCCGTACAGCGGAACAGCCGCATCCTGTCCGCCCGGAAGATGCCGTAAGGCACCGGGAAGTCCGCCAGATTCATCGCCTGAATCCAGTGGCACTCCTTATCGATATCGTAGTTGAAGAACTGGCGACGGTAGAGCACCCCCTCCCGGACGCCGTACCAGAAGGTGACGTTGGCCAGCTCCTTCTCGCGGGACGTGGTGTCCACCAGGACGTACTGCTGGGATTCCACAAAGGGCGCAATGATTTTTTCCTCCCGGTCCGCGCAGATCGGCGCGGCCTCCCACGGAAATTTGGTGTTGTAATTGAGCTTGCCGTAGTTCCAGATCGCGTGCTGGTCGCCGTTCCTGCGGACGACCTTGCCGGTGCGGAGGATGGTCTCCCCGTTGGCCTCATGGTTGGTAAAGCACAGCGCCGGCCTGTTGAGGGCGGTCTGCTTCACCTCGTTCTTCTTCAATTTGTCCCAGGAGCCGTTGTTCTCGACGGCCGTCCAGAAGGGATGATCTGCCGGAAGCGCCAGACACAGATACGCCTTTCCGAGCCAGTAGGGCGACTCCGCGCAGGAATAGCCCTGCACCAGGGGCGTGAACTGTCCGTAGAATCCCAGCGTCGGGACTCCCTTGTACAGGAAATCGTCCCGGGATAAAAACTGCATCAGCGACCCGGAGCAGATGCGTCGCGCCAGGCCCGGATCCGCCGTCGGATGCTTCAGCATCAGGTTTCCGTCAAAGGGGCTGGTGGCCGCGTTGCGGTAGATGCAGCTGCGCCCCCACATATTGGTGAAGCCGTCCCGGTCGAACATATCCGGATAGGTTTCCATCAGCCGGTTAGAGATTTCCTCGAATCTCTCTGCGACGTAAGGCATCTTCTGATAGCCGTACCACAGATTCCAGATCGGCGCGTAGACATTGAAGGCCCAGCAGGAGTAATAGTCAAACGCGTGGCCGTCGCGATACCACCCATCCCCCGCACTGTAGGCCAGGATCGCGGAGGCGTGGTTTTTCATGATGTCTTCGTCGATGGGATAACCGTGCATGTCGAGGAATGCCATGTCCATCATGTTGAACAGGCGCCAGTTCTGCGGAACGGTGTTGCCGTCCGCGTAGCCGCGGAGGAACCCGGCGATCTGATCCTGCTCTTCCTTTGTATAGGTATCCCAGATCTCCTTTTCGGTGATCCACAGGCAGATGACCAGCGCGCAGGTTTCCACCGTCTGCTGGAAGCATCGCAGGGTATCCCCGGAGAACTGCTGCAACTCTGCATAGGTCCCGACAGAGACCGGATCCCCCGGCGTAGTGGAGCGGAGCACATGGGAGCGGTAGTAATCGCGGAGCTTATATCCCTCCACCGTAATCTCCGGATTGTCCCGGATCAGCGGCGCCGCGATGAAAAAGCTGCGGGTCAGGCCTTCAAAATACTCGGCCTTGATCTCCCAGACCGCATCCTTGCTATGCGGGTAGGTGACTTTCGTCTCCTTGCGGGGCATCACCACCGGATCCCGGAAGGACCGGATGTTCTGAAACAGGCCTTTCATCATATAGGTTCCCGCTTCGATCCAGCTCTCGCGCGTCAGGCCTGTGTAAGGGCTTTTGGTATAATCTGTGTGCTGCGGTGTAAACGGCATTGTCGTCGTCTCCTTTCTTTGGCATACGTTCTTCGTTCTGCGGAAATTCCTCCACTCCACCGGCCCGGCGTCTGCCCGGTCTGCCATTGTCCGTGTCCGGAGCTGTGACCGCGTGTGAGCTGGTCTCCTGTCTTCCCGGCGCGGCCGGGAAAGATCCATGCAGGCGGCACCGGGCCGCACCTTCTGATACGCAGAAATACCCCCGGTTTCCGGGGCGCAGGAACTGCCCGCCCGAAAGCCGGGGGATTTCTGTCTCTGTCACCAGATAAAGAGTTCGTCTCCCGTGAGTTTCCAGATTGCCTCGATCAGATAGTAATCTCCGTAAATGATCGGGAAGTTATGTTCCTTGTCGTGATATGCGCCGCTGCAGCGGTCCAGGATCTCATCCGCCGCCGGATCGAAGTTGCCGTCCGCCACCAGAACCTTCAAAAGCCTCATGGCTGCCGCGTGGTAGCGGTCTGCCGCAGCCGGATCGGTATCGGCGAGAATCTTTTCCAGCGTCAGAAGGCCACACGCCGCGATCGCCGCGGAGGTCTCATCCTCCCAGTCACAGTCCGGCGCCTGATCAAAGTCCACCGGGATGCGCCCGTCTGCCGGAATCCGCTCAATATAGCGGTCTGCCACCTTGCGCGCGGTTGCCAGGTATTTTTCATCCTTCGTGTGGACATAACTGAGCGTGAACCCGTACAGCGCCCAGGTCTGGCCGCGCGTCCAGGAGGATCCGACCTGAATGCCCTGGCCGCCGTAGGTGCGCACCACACCGCCCTTGACCGGATCAAACGCAACGATGTGATTGCTGGATCCGTCCGGACGGATGAATGCGGTCATCGCGGTATCCGCATGTGCGACGGCGATGGCCTTCCAGCGCGGGTCATCGAAGAGATCCGACGCGCGGTACAGCAGCGGCAGGTTCATCATGCAGTCGATGATCGCCCAGCCCGTGCGCTTGTTCTCGGAACGGGGATCCTCATTCCATGCGCGGATAAAACGGCCGTTCAGATTGAAGCGTCCGGCGAGATTGTCCGCCGCGATGCGGATGCGGTTCTTCGCCTCCTCGCTTCCGGTCAGCGTGTAATCGGCCGACGCGGTCGGAAGCCACCGGAAGCCGGAATCGTGATCCATCCACGCGGAGTGGAGGAAAATCTCATCCATCTTGGACTCCAGCTCCTCCGCCATGCTGCGGTACAGCGGCTTCTCCGTCACCTTGTACAGCTGCCAGAGAATTCCGCCCCAGAAGCCGTTGGTCCACCAGTAGATGTCCTTCGAGTGGTCGTCGAACACGCCGTTTTTTGCCGAATAGGGCACCTTATGCTCATTTCTGGGCGCAACGGCCTCGTATTTCTGCAGAATCTTCTCCCTGACCTCACCGGCCCATTCCCGATCTGTCATTGTACTGTCTTCTCCTTTTCTGTGTTTTTCTGTATTGAAAACTTCATTTCCCTTTTTCTGTGTCTAAACGCCCTGCCGCAGCGGTTCCCCCGGCAGGCGGAAATCCGGGGCAATTCCCCCGGATTTCCCTTGTCTGCGGGAAATGCCG
The DNA here is from genome assembly GCA_900315495.1 of uncultured Lachnospiraceae bacterium. Classification (GTDB taxonomy): domain Bacteria; phylum Bacillota; class Clostridia; order Lachnospirales; family Lachnospiraceae; genus Anthropogastromicrobium. The sequence continues at coordinate 28,743 of OMZJ01000041.1, read as the reverse complement.
TTTTTTTCTGCCTCTATTTTATCATATGCCGGGGAGACTGCAAGCGCCAACGGTACCGGACTTCCCAGAAAGTCCTGTCTTTCCGCTGCCGCGCGGATCCCGGACTTTCACCGGGCAGAAGCGTGCGCCGCCGGGCACACCGCAAAGAGAGGCGCCCGCCGAAACTGCCGGCGGACGCCTCTCCCGTGTTTTCTGTATTTGCGGTCCTTCCTGCACAGACATCCGGCCCCGGACCGCCTGATTTTTCCGGATTATTCTGCCGTGTCAATGCCGACGCCGGTCACCGGGTTGAAGCTCTGCACCGCAACCTGCCAGGTGGCATTGATGTCGCTGCACGCCTGATCCAGATCCTTCGTTCCCTGCAGATACTCAATCAGCGTCTTGTAGGTGAAGTTGCGGAAATCCGGCGGAAGCTCATTGTTACCGGACTTGCCGTTCCACATCGGGCTCAGGGAATCCGCGGTCTGCGTCGCATCGACGACCTCCTGCAGGATCGGATCCACATCCAGATCCGGCACCTCCGCGGAAACCGGAATCGCGTTCATGGACTCACAGTAGAACTTGTAGTTGTCCGGCTCATAGAAGAACTTCAGGAATTCCTCTGCTGCCGCAACCTTGTTCGGATCCTCCGCGTCTGCCGCACTGATCGCCCATCCGCCGACACCGGCGCCACCAACCAGACGGAGCTTTCCATCCGGGCTCGGAATCGGGAACCAGCCGAGTTCAAAATCCGGATCTGCCTGCTCAATCGTATTGATCATATGTGTTCCAGAGAACAGCATTGCCGACATGTTGTTGACCAGGAAGGTGGTGATCTGTGCATCCGGCGTGGAAGTCCAGCCGTCCTGCGCATACTGCATGATCTCCTTCAGTTCCTCAAAGGCCGCACGGAAGGTGTCGTCGCTGAAATCCTTCGTGCCGTCATAGCAGTGCTCGATGAAATCCGGATCCTGGCTGATCACCTGATCGTCATAGGCCTTGTTGAACCAGAATCCCATGTGCCAGATATCCTGGCCACCGACCACCAGCGGGCTCATGTCGCCGAGATCCTGGATCTTCTGGCAGAGTTCGATGAACTCATCATAGGTCGTCGGCTCTTCCAGGCCGTTCTCGTCAAAGTACTTCTTGTTGTAATAGATGCCGTCAGTGTTCTCGCCGGCCATGGGGACCGCATAAACCTTGCCGTCAAACTCCATCGTACTGCTCACCAGGGAGGTGATTTCCTCCGGCAGCTCCAGGAGCTTGCCCGCGCGCACATACATGGCGGTATCGCGCTGCTCCATCAGATCCGGGAACTCCCCGACGCTGTCCTTGGTCTTGAGGAACTCCGAATAGGATCCGCCGTTTCCGGGCTGCACCTCGATGGTGATATCCGGATATTTGTCGTTGAACTCGCCTACCAGTGTGTTCATCGTCTGCTTGAAGCCCTCGTCGCCATCGGCGAAGATGAAGGTGATCTTTGTCGGCTCGGTGACCACGGATTCGGCTTCGGTTGTCTCCTCCGCAAATGCCGCCGTCGGAACCAGCATGGCCGCTGCGGTAACCGCACTGATGGCGGCTGTCATGAACTTTCTCATTTTTCCTCCTTCTGCCGGACGGCTCCGGCATATCCTTCCGGTTTCTCCGGAATGCTCTCTTCTCCGTCCGTTCTCTCCGGACGTCTTTGTTTGTTTCTGATCTGAGTATATCGAAGGAGGGGGACCCGCGGGAGGTCATTTTTTAAGAGCGAACTGCCGTTTTTTAAGACCGCGCAGTTTTTCGGCTTTCTCTTCTGCCGCTCCTTATTTTCCGACAGCACCGCTTTCTGACGGCTTCCGCTTTGCAGGCAACCCGGATTTCACGTCGGGCCTGCCAGAATGCGCTTCCGGTAGGCGGCCGGCGTCTCGCCATAGGTTTTGGAAAACGCCTCGTTAAGCGCGCGCACATCGCGGAATCCGGCGGCCTCCGCAATCTCATACAGCTTCTGATCCGAGGAGAGAAGAAGCGCCACCGCATGGCGCAGCCGCACGCTGCTGACGTAGTCCTTGAAATTCTGCCCGGTCTTTTTCTTGAACAGGCTGCTGAAATAGAAGGAATTCACATGGATCAGCTCCGCTGCCGTGGCGAGGGTCACCGGCTCGCGGTAGTGCTCCTCGACATACTGCTGCACCGCGGCGATCTCTCTGCGGTCGTTCCCCTCCACGGCATTCTTCAGGCCGGTGCTGTATCCGTTCATGCAGCCCTGAAAGTACACACACATGGCCGGGTAATCCGCTGCCGCGCGGCCGCCCTCCAGGAGTTCCCGCATCTCCGGCGATTTCCCCGGGATATGCATGGCTGTCATCTGCGCGTCTATCACACGGATCGTGGAGCAGAAATAATAGCAGGCATCCTCCCTCCGCCCGTCGGACGCCTGGCAGATGATCCGGCAGAAATAATCCCAGGCCCGGCGGAACCCGTCCTCCTGATGAGACAGGAGGGCGTTTGTCACAGCAGCAGTCGCCTCCTGAATTTCCTTCGTCCCTGCCGGATGCGCGAAGACCGGCTGCCCGGCAAAAAGGATCTGGTCCGGCAGTTCCCCGGCAAAAAAGAGGTACCGGGACAGATCCCTGCAGGCACGATACTGCGCGGGGATGCCCTGCATCGAGTCCGCAGGCCCGCTGCAGAAGAAAATCAGCTTCTGCCCGGACGCCTCTGACGCCTTCTGCCACAGGCGGTAGGTCTGCTTTCGGAATGCCTCATCGCCCATCTCCCCGCGGAGAACCGCCACGGTGTTCCCGTCCTTCTCAAACACGATTCCCACATCCTCCGCCGACAGAATTTCTGACAGGCTGCTGCGGAGAGAGAATTCCATCAGCCGTTTCATCTGCGGACTGGTCTTTGCCGGATAAACCAGATCGGCAAGGATCGTGAGATACCGGGTTTCCGCCGGGGGGGCCTGTCCGCCGGACGTTTCAGCGGTCTTTGAAGCGCCGCTCTGCGCCGGTGCGGACGGTTCCCCGGAAGCTGCGTCGGAGGCGTCTCCCGTCCGGATCTCCTCCGGCAGGTGCCCGCCTGCCTTCTCTTTTCCCAGGGAGACACCCGACGGATCTCCCGCAGAGGCGGCATGATTTTCCAGCCCTGCGGCATCTGCCGGGCTGTCGGAAGGGATCGAACCGGAAGAACCGATTCTTCTGGCGGAGCCTGCCGCGCCTCCGTCGGCTTCCTTCTTCTCCAGGGCCCGGTCGATCGCCCGGATCAGTTCCTCCCGGATCACGGGCTTTAACAGATAGTCCGCCGCACCGTAGGTCAGCGCCGCGCGAGCATAGGCGAAATCCTGGAATCCGCTGATGAAGATCACGGCGGTTTCGGTGATATCAAATGCGCGGAGGTTCTTCAGAATGGCAATCCCGTCCATCCCGGGCATGTTGATGTCCAGGAGCGCCAGATCGGGTCTTTTCGCGAGAATGGCCTCCATCGCGCTCTTTCCGTCCTCATACACTCCGATGATGGAAATCCCCAGTGCATTCCAGTCCAGAAGCTTCTGGATGCCCCGCGTGATGACCGGTTCATCATCTGCCAGAATCATTGTCAGCATGATTCTCTTCTCCTCCTGATATGGTACGGAAAGGCAGCCGGACTTCGACAATGGTACCGATCCCCGGTGTAGACTGCACCGTGACGCCATAGGAATCCCCGTACAGATAGCGGATCCGGTCGTGCACATTCTTCAGCCCGATGCTCTGCCAGTTGTCCTGGTTCTTGATCCCCGGCCGGTTGCCCGCCAGAAGTTCCCGGATCCCCTGCAGGGCAGCTTCATCCATCCCGGACCCGTTATCCATCACTGAAATCACACAGTCATCCCCCTGCCGCAGTGCGTCGATATGAATGATCCCGCTGCCGTTTTTCGGCCGGATGCCGTGCACATACGCATTCTCCGCGATCGGCTGCAGAATCAGCCGCGGCACCTCGATGCGAGCCGCTTCCGGCGCATTGATTTCCAGGGTCACCTTGCCATGGATGCGGCAGTTGAGCAGGTAGATGTATTTCTGCACGATATCGAGTTCCCGGGAGAGCGGCACCTTGTCTCCGACCGGGCCGATCAGGTAGTGGATCTGCTCGGAGAGCGCCTCCAGCATCTCCGCCACCGGCTCGTCGCTGTTCTCCACAGCCGTCATCCGGATGATCTCCAGCGTATTGTAGAGAAAATGCGGATAAATCTGCGAGCGAAGCGCCGTGAGCTCTGCCTCCGTCTGCCGCATTCTGGCCAGATAGCTCTGGTTGATGTATTTCTTCAGCTCACGGGACATTTCGTTAAACCGTTCCGAGAGCACGCCGATTTCATCGTTTCGCTCCATCGGCAGGCTGAGGTCGAAATTGCCCTGTCCGATCTGTGCCAGAGAATCCATCATGCGCCGGATCGGCCTGGTCAGCTGCCGCGAGAATAATGTGGAGGCGAGGATCAGAATCCCGATACTGATGCCCAGCAGGGCGACCGCCAGAAGCTGCAGGGAAGAGATCTGGCGGAAGGCGCTGACCGTATCAACCAGAAGGTAAATCCGGCAGCCGTAGGTCCCCGGGCCGGCGGAGATGACCTGGACTGCCCCGCTGCTGGTGGGGACCTGCCCGGTCTCTGAGAGATTCACGCCGATGAGCGAATCCGCCGTACTCTGATCCGGTCCGGACACATTCCCGGCGTAATAGCACACGCCGTTCCCGTCCGCCATCACAATGGCATCCGCACCGTTTTGCGTCATGGACTGCAGCATCCCCGAAAGCCGGTTGTAAAAGACGTCCAGATACAGCGTGCCCACGTATTTTTCCTGTCCCACTGCCCCGCGGATGTCATAATAATTCCGCGCGACCGTGAAGACCCGGTTCCCCTTTGTTGCAAAATAGTCCGAGCTGTGCGGCGGAATCAGGATCAGCTTCCGGTCTTCCCGGTCTAGGCGGCTCCAGCCGACCTCGCTGCGGAACAGATCCTCATTCTCCAGGTAGGTGCTGTACGGGCTGTAGTGAAAACTCCGTGTGCCGGTCTCCTCCGAATTACAGATGAAATGTGCGGCAAAGATATCTGTTGTGCTGTCCGTAAGTGTCGAAAGGAAACGGGTCATCGCCGACGCGGTCTCTTCCTTCCGCTCACTGTAATCGTAGTTTTCCCCGGAGAGGATCTGCCGGATGGTATCATAATCCGCCGTGCTGTTCCGGTCTGTCCCGTCGTCATAGCTGTACAGATATTGGGACGCTGTATCCACGTTTTCCAGCACGTCATCCACGCGGTAGGACAGGTAACGGGCAGCAGACAGATAATTGTCGTTCAGGGATTCCGTAAACTCGCTGCGCATTCTCGAGAGCAGCACGATGGAAACAATCAGCATGGGGAGGATCCCCGCCGCAATCATCGTCAGCGCAAAGCGCTGGTACAGAGAAAGCGTGCGGTGCCTTCTCTTTTCTGCACTTCTCCCGGGCGCTCCGGGGCCGGATTGTCTTCCGTTCCCTCTGCCTCTGGTTCTTTTCTCTTTTCCCATGGTCTCACCGGCACTTTCCCGACCGGATTTTCCCCCTGAAAGCGGCGGCACCCGCCCGGCAGTCCGTCCAGGCCTGCGCTGCCGCCGTTCTTTTTGATTCGTCAGACTAAAAATATTATATCGCAGAACTTTGCGCCGGGTCAAATGCGTCCTGCTTTCTCAAGGCGCAAAGGCCCGGCCATTTCAAGAAACGCAGAAAATCAGGCAGGAGCGGCCCGATGCGGGGCGTTCCTGCCTGTCTGAATGGTTTCATTCCACAAATTCTCTGTGCGGTGTTTTCCTCCTGCCGAAGCAGATTTCCGATGCCGTGCCATCTGTCTTTTCGCCGCCGGGCATTTCTGCCCCTCCGGGTTGATTCTCCGCCGGCGCAGGGGGGGGATTTCTGTCTGCCCGGAAAACCTTCTTCAGACTGACGAAGGTTTCTGCCAGCGCGGGGGTGAAATCAGCCCTTTGCCGCTCCTGCCGTGATCCCCTTGACAAAGTACTTCTGGAAGGCAACGAAGATGGCCAGTGCCGGAACGATGGAAATCACGGTGCCGGCAAAGACAATGTCCCAGCGGGCGGAATACTGGCCGACGAAGCTTGCAATCTCGACCGTGATCGTCTTTGCCTGATTGCTTGGCAGCACCAGATAGGGCATCAGATAATCATTCCAGATGCCGAGGCCGTTCAGGATCACCATGGAACCAGTACACGGTCCGAGAAGCGGGAAGGTCACTTTCCAGAAGGTCTGGAACGGGGTGCATCCGTCAATCTGCGCGGCCTCCTCGATGTCCATCGGAATGCCCTTCAGGAAGCTGCAGTACAGAAGCGTTCCGAATCCGACGGAACCGGAGATATAGCAGACGATCGGGCCGATGAAATTGCCGAAGATGTGGAAGGTCTTCATCTCCTTGAAGAGGGTGAACATGTACAGATGGAACGGAATCATCATGCCGGCCAGGAAGAAGCTGTAGCAGAACTTCGTGAACTTTCCGGGCCGCCGCTCGATTCCGTAGGCCGCCATCGGGACGATGACGACGATCAGAACCTCCGACACAACCGTCAGCACAACCGTATGCCAGATCGCGGTGAAGAAATCCGACTGCTGGAACAGATCAACGTAGTTCTGCACATACAGAGAGGTTGGGAATCCAGACGGATTCTTGAGGATGTCTCCGTTGCTCTTGAATGCCGAGATAAAGGCGAAGTAAATCGGATAGATGAACAGAATTCCGACAAAGACAGCCACCGCAAAGAGGACGAAATCCCTCGGTCTGACTCTTCTCTTGCTTTCCATTACAGCTGCACCTCCCTGCTTCTGAGGATTTTCTGCTGAATCGAATTCAGGACCACAATGATCAGCAGAAGAACCACGCCGACCGCAGTGCCGAAGCCCTGCCGGCCTTCATTAAATCCGACTTTATAGAGCAGATAGACCATGGTCTCACTGTTGAATCCGGGACCGCCGTCCGTCATCACGTTGATCTGGTCGAAGACCTTCAGGCCGTTGATCAGGGAAAGCGTGAAGTTGATGGTGAACGCGCCGGAAATCAGGGGAAGCGTGATGCGGCGGAATTTCTGCCAGGGACCCGCACCGTCAATCTCCGCTGCCTCCAGCACGTCGGTGGAGACGCTCTGCAACGATGCCAGGTAGATGATCATGTAATAGCCTGCGCTCTTCCAGATCAGGACCACGCCGATGGAGATGAGGGTCAGGTGCGTGTTGCCCAGCCAGTCTTGGCGGAAATTTCCCAGGCCGATCTGCATCAGCATGTTGTTGATCACACCGAAATTGTAGTTGTACATGATCTTCCAGATAAAGCCGGAGACAATGCCGGAGATCAGCACCGGAATGTACAGGAAGCTGCGGAAGAAATTCTTGCCCCAGCGCACATTGTCGACCAGAAGCGCCAGCGCCAGCGCGATGGCATTTTCCAGCACCGACACAAAAAGCGTCAGGATGAAGGTGTTTTTCAGCGCATTGTGGAAGCGGGAGCTCGACAGGATTTCCTGATAGTTCCGCAGCCCGATCCAGTGAATGGTGGGGCTGATGCCGTCCCAGGACGTAAAGCTGTAGTAGAAGCTGTTGATCGTCGGAACGATGATAAACAGCACATAGAGAATCAGCGCCGGTGCGATGAACCGGAGCGCGACCCAGTCGATCCCATGTTTCCTTTTCCCGACTGCGGGACTGCTGTTCTTTGCCATAATGCCTCCCTCTGTACCTCTGCCGCCGTTTTTCGGTCCCGCCGGACCGCCCGGGGTTTTACTTTCTGACTGCAGTATACCGGCCCAGTGCTTCAGCCGGAACGTATTTTTTAAAGGAGGATGTGCGGATTTTTAAGGCGCAAAAAGTGCCCTGTCCATGCATTCACAGAGCCCCTCCATGCATTCACAGAGCCCCCTGTGCCGAATCCGCATGGATTGCCCAAATATCCCCGTCCATGCGTTCACAGGACGGCCGCAGGTCTTTTGGAGATACAGATCATAGAAGCTGTGCTGCCGCAGGGAGTCCGGACGTTTCCTGGCATAAAAAAACTCCCGCAGCCGTGCCTTCGCTGCAGGAGTTTGTATCTGTGTCTGCCGGATCCGACCCGGCGATTCGGACGGCGGTCAGAGGCCGCCCTCTTCCCAATGATTACTTGCCGAGCTGCGGATCGTTATTTCCGGAATCGGAAGTAAACATCTCCAGCATGTTGATCGGGTCATCATAATCCGCAAGCCAGCCACCGCGGGCAACATTGAAGTTGCCGGACTTTCTGTCGTTCAGGAATGTCTGCCAGTCCTCAACGTTGATATCCATCGTCACGCCGATGACTGCGAAATTCTGCTGGATGACCTGTGCGATTGCGGTGTGGCCGGAGGAATCGTTGGTCAGGTAATTGATGTGGATCGGGTTGGAAGCGGCGAGCTGATTGTTCTCATCGAACTCATAGCCGGCCTCCTTCAGAAGCTCGATCGCGCCGTCGACATCGACCTTGTTCTCATAGTATCCGACAGCATCTGCCACCGGGAAGGTGTAAGCGTCATCATTCTCCTTGAAGATGCCGCCGTGGCCGTCGCTCATGCCCTCCGGAACGAAGGAGGTTGCCGGCGTCTGGTCAGTCTGTCCGATGGTGTCGACGATGTACTGACGGTCAATCAGAAGACCGAGTGCACGGCGGACCATAGCAGCCTGATCCGGAGTCAGACCCTCAAACATCTCGCTGTTGACATTGAAGCATACATAGTAGGTGCCCAGGTTCGGAACCACGTGGAAGTCATCCGTATCCTTGAGATTCTGGATCTCATTGATCGGAACGGAGTCCGCGTAGTCAATGTCGCCTGCCTGATATGCAGCCAGGATTGCGGTGTCATCTGCGCTCAGCATGAAGTCGAGCTCATCCACCGTCACGTTGTCAGCATCCCAATAGTTCGGGTTCTTCACATAAACCATGGACTCTTCATGATTCCAGGTCTGCAGCTGGTAAGCGCCGGAGCAAACAAAGCCTGCCTCGTTTGCCCAGGAGCCCGGGTTGGTCTCCCAGTCGGAAGCCGACTCAATCGCTGCCTGCGGAACCGGTCTGAACACCGGGAACGCAAGAAGGTTCATGAGGTAAGCGCACGGTCCGTTGAGGGTGAACTCCACGGTGTTGTCATCCGGTGCGGAAACCAGGATGGTGCCGTCATCGCCGGTTGCGAAGACATCGAACAGGTAAGAGTAATCGGACGCTGTCGCCGGATCCGCCGCTCTCTTCCAGGAATACACAACGTCGTTGGCATTCAGGACAGAGCCGTCGCTCCACTTCAGGTCAGACTTCATGTGAACCGTATAGGTCACGGTTCCGTCGTCATTCTCGACCGACTCCGGATCGCCGTCCGCCAGATCCGGAACAATGCTGGTGGTTCCGTCATCGTTGAGGGCATCGGTGTAAAGGCCGGCAAATGTCTGTACAGCAAGGGCAGCGCCGTCAACCGTGCTGTTGAGCTGCGGATCGAGGTGATCCGGCTCGGAGGCAAGGTTGATCTTGAAGACCGACATATTCTGGCCGTCCTGCTGTGCGTGCATGAAGTACTTTGTGCCGAAAACGGTGGAGAAGGTACCGGTGATGTTCGGTCTCTCCAGGTAGAGGTCATTGTAATAATAGATCGGCAGCACTGCGCCGGAATCCATCAGCATGTCCTCTGCCTCATGCATCAGAGCCTCGCGGTCCTCAAGATCGGTATCTCTGCGGATCTCGTGGATCAGCTCATCATAATGAGACCAGTCCGGTGCGTAGTCTTTTGAGCGGAGCGGTGTTCCCTCGCCTTCCGTCTCTGCCTCTGAGGAAGCCTCTTCAGCAAAAGCCGGTGTGACCATTGCTGCAGCAAGGCTTGCAGACATCAGGACAGCCATCAACTGCTTCTTCATAGTCTAATCCTCCTTGTGAATGCGGCAAGCCGGATTGCGTCCGGCCGCTTTCTTCAGACGCCTTCCGGCGCCTGTCGGGTCCGGGGAACCGAACCCAGGAGACACGGCAGGGAATCTTCCCTGTCCCTGTCCCCATTATTAATATCAGACTGCTCACCGCCGGCAGAAACCCTGCCGGCCGGACAGGCACATTCCGGCCGCGGCGGAAATCAGCCTGGATATTACCTTTTGAATCGGATTGCGGGAATCTCCTGATCCGATTTTTTGAAAAATGAATTGCCCGGTCCGGAAAGACCTTCCCTCTCTGATTCTCTGCGAACCGGATTACCGGAGCAGACAGGATACGAAATGGCCGTTTCCGCGGTCCTTCAGCTCAGGCACTTCTGTCTTGCAGCGCTCCTGTGCATAGGGGCATCTGGTGTGGAACGGACATCCGCCCGGCATATGCAGCGGACTCGGCACATCGCCCTGCAGGATGATTCTCTTGTTCTTTCTGGCCGTCTCCGGATCCGGAATCGGAACCGCGGAGAACAGGGAAAGTGTGTACGGATGAATCGGATGGCTGTTGAGCTCATCCGCGTCGGCGATCTCCACGATCTTGCCCAGATACATGACCGCAATTCTTCTGGAGATATGGTGAATGACCAGAAGGTCATGGGCGATGAAGAGGTAGGCAATGCCGAGCTTTTCCTGCAGCTCCTCAAACATATTGATGACCTGTGCCTGAATGGAGACATCCAGCGCGGAGACCGGCTCATCACAGACGATGAAATCCGGATTGACCGCCAGCGCTCTGGCGATGCCGATTCTCTGTCTCTGGCCGCCGGAAAACTCATGGGCATAGCGGGTCGCATGCTCCTCATTCAGGCCGACCGTCCGCATCAGCTCGATCACGCGGTCGCGGCGCTCCTTCCGGTTTGCGCAGAGATGATGCACATCCAGCGGCTCCCCGATGATATCCTCGACGGTCATGCGCGGATCCAGCGAGGAGTACGGATCCTGGAACACCATCTGCATGCGCTTACGCAGCTGCGGGATGTTCTTGTCCGTGACCAGTTGCCCGTCGAAGTAGAATTCTCCGCCGGTTGGCTCATACAAGCGCAGCAGCGAACGGCCCACCGTCGTTTTTCCGCAGCCGGATTCTCCGACCAGTCCCAGCGTCTCGCCGGGTTTGATCTGAAAACTCACGCCGTCCACGGCCTTCAGAGGAATGGTTTTCGCGAAGCCGACCTTGACAGGAAAATACTGTTTCAGATTGCGGACGTCAACCAGAACCTCGCTTCTGCCCGCCTTTCCGGTATTTACGGATTCCTGACTCATTCCGCCGCCTCCTCTCTCTTCTGGCTCGTCGAAGACGCCGTTTTTTCAAAAGCGCCTTCCGCTTCCAGTTTCTTCCGGACGTTCATCCAGCAGGAAGCGTAATGGCCGTCGCCGATCAGCTCCTCCTGCGGCTTCTCCTCCAGACAGATCTTCATCGCGTTTTCGCAGCGCGTGCAGAAGGCACAGCCCCTGGGAATATTGAGCAGGTTGATCGGAGAGCCGGAAATCGGAACCAGCTTTTCCTTCATGTTGTTGATATTCGGAATCGAGCGGAGAAGGCCCTTGGTGTATTCGTGTGCCGGGCGGTAGAAGATATCATCCGCCGTGCCCCGCTCGCAAACGCTGCCGCCGTACATGACGATGATCTCATCGCACATGGAGGCGATGACACCCAGATCGTGGGTGACGAGGATAATGGCCATGCCCAGCTGTTTCTGCAGATCTTTCATCAGCTCCAGGATCTGCGCCTGAATGGTCACGTCCAGCGCGGTTGTCGGCTCGTCCGCGATCAGAATATCCGGCTCGCAGGCCAGCGCCATGGCGATCATGACACGCTGCCGCATTCCGCCAGAAAACTCGTGGGGGTACTGCTTCATCCGGCGCTCCGGCTCGTTCACGCCGACCATTTTGAGAAGTTCGATGCTGCGCGCGGACGCTTCCTTATTTGTCTTGTATTTTGTGTGCAGCTTCAGCGCCTCATTCAGCTGATAGCCGATCGTAAAGACCGGATTCAGCGATGTCATCGGGTCCTGGAAGATGATGCTGCACTTGTCGCCGCGGAAGGCCTCCATCTGACGCTTACTGTACTTGAGAAGGTCCTGGCCCTTGTAGAGAATTTTCCCTTCCACGACACGGCCTGTCTCCGCCAGAATCTGCATGATGGAATAAGCCGTCACGGATTTTCCGGAGCCGGACTCGCCGACCACCCCGAGCACCTTTCCCTTGTAGAGGTCAAAGGAAATGCCGTTGACCGCCTTGACCTCGCCGTTGTCGGTGAAGAAGGACGTGTGAAGATCCTGCACGGAAAGAACCGGAATCTCCTTCGTCTCCGCCGCGGAGACGCCTGCCGCTGTATTTGCGTTTGTTTCTGCCATTTCGTCTCCTTTCCCGATCACTGTCTGAGTCTCGGGTCGAACGCATCACGCATCGCGTCGCCGAGAAGGTTGAAGGCAAGGACGATCAGAACGATCATCACCGCCGGGAACACCAGCCGCCAGGGCGCGGACTGCATTCCGGAGCGCGCCGTATTGGCCAGACTTCCGAGGGAAGGCATCGGGAGGGAAACACCCAGGCCGAGGAAGGACAGGTAGGACTCTGTGAAGATCGCGGAGGGAATCTGCTGCGCCGTCATGATGATGATGACGCTGATGCAGTTCGGGATAATGTGCTTGCGCACGATCGCGGACGGCTTCGCGCCGATGCTGCGCGCGGCCAGCACATAGTCATTCTGCTTGATGGTCAGAATCTGTCCTCTGACCTGTCTCGCCATACCGACCCAGTACAGGAGGGCAAAGACGATGAACATGGAGATGATATTGGTGCCGAGTTTTCCGATCACCGGGACTCTGCTGAAATCGTACTGGTTGAGCACGACGGACAGCAGAATGATGATCAGAAGATCCGGGAGGGAATAGATGATATCGACGATTCTCATCATGATCAGGTCGACCTTGCCGCCCGCGTAACCGGCGATCGATCCGTAGATCGTTCCGATGATCAGGCAGATCACGCTGGCGAAGACGCCGACCAGAAGAGACACTCTCGTGCCGTAGACGACACGGATAAAATAATCGCGGCCAAGCTCATCGGTCCCCATGATGTGCGGAAAAAGCTTTGCGCCGCCGTCAATCGCCTGCTGCTCTGCGGCGGACCAGTGGAAGGGAAGGAGATTCACCGCGTATGCGGACTGCCCGTTGACACTGATGATCTGTTCATACCCGTAGGGCACGACAATCGGGGCGATGATGATCAGCGCAAGAACCACGATGATCACAATCAGGCTGAAGATCGCCAGCGGGTTGCGGAACAGCTTGCGCATACCGTCGGAGAAGAAGCTGCGGGAGGGCGCCATGACGTCCTGCTGCTTCTTTTCAGACTCCGTTGCCTTTTCAAATTTTTTCAGGTTGACCTGCGCGCTGAGCGGATTTTTCTTCGGTGTCGGAATATTGTAATTTTCTGCCATGTCGGGGCTCCTCCTCACTCAAGTTTGATTCTCGGGTCGACAATCGTGTAAACGATATCGCTCAGCAGATTGACGGCAATCATCAGCGTCGCCAGGAAAATGGTGGTCCCCATGATCATGGTGTAATCACGCTTGGTGATACTGTCGACAAACTTGGAACCGAGGCCGCCGATCGTGAAGATTTTTTCGATCACCAGAGAACCGGTCAGAACGCCTGCCGCCATCGGGCCGACATAGGTAATGACCGGAATCAGCGCGTTTCGGAGCGCATGGACGAAGATCACCTTGAAGGGGCGGTCGCCCTTTGCCTTCGCCGTCCGGATATAATCCTGCCCCAGGACATCCAGCATGCTGGTCTTGGTCAGTCTGGTGATGTAGGCCATCGGCGGAAGCGACAGCGCGATGACCGGAAGCACATAATTCGGATTGGATGTGCTGAACACCGGCACCCATTTGAGCTGGATGCAGAACACCAGCAGCAGGAACGATGCCATGACGAAGCTCGGCATTGCCGTGAACAGGGTGACAAAGAAAATAATGACGTGGTCCGGCCATTTGTTGCGGTTGAGTGCTGCCACGCATCCGAGAATGATGCCGAACACCAGTGCGACGATAACCGCCATGATGCCGATTTTCGCGGATACCGCAAAGGATGTGGAAATGGTTGTCCAGATGTCACGGCCGGTTGTCAGGGAAACGCCGAAGTCACCGTGAAGCAGATTCTTCATATAATTGAAGAACTGAACCCACACCGGCTTGTCAAGACCGTATCTCTGATTCAGCACAGCCATGACGGCTTCCGATTTTGCCTTTTCACCGTTGAACGGGCCGCCCGGAACTGCCTCCATGGCAAAGAAGGTGATAAAACAGACCAGAAATAACGTCAGAAGTGCCAGAAGGATTCTTTTTACCAGATATCTCGCCAACTCGCTGCCTCTTTTCTGTAGATATTCTGTACGGCGGGCAAAAAAGCCCCCGCCGGAATACCCTGCGGAATCGCTCCGCAGTTTGATCTGCAGTTGTCCCCGTTGACATCCGGCACAGTCAGCTTTTTCAGCTTTCGCCCCAGTACTGGGATATGTTAGCGCTTTATTGTTGTGAAGTCAAGAACCATGAAACAATGTGAAACATTTTGGCGAATATGGAAAAAAGAGCCTCTGACCCCCGCCCCGGTTTTTGGAAATTTTTTCCAACAGGATTCCGATTTCACGGCATTCCCGGCCGCATGGGCAGCCTCACCCGATCACGAATAATGTTCGGCACCGGTGCGGTTGCCGCGCTCCATATACCCGTGCGGGCGGATGTTGTGCACTGCGGAGGCGGCGTCGAGCGCCGACAGCTCCGGATCCTCGTACATTGTCCCGCGCATGACCGCCTGATATCCGAAGCGGCGCCGAAGCTCATCCGCCGCCCGGTCGGCATTCCGACGCTTGTCCCGGAGTACGGGATCTGTGAAGAGATCCTGCTGCCAGGGCGTATCCGCCGCGACCAGCTCGGACACATGCACGCCGACGCTCCGCACCGGCTGGCGCCAGTCCCAGCTCTCCCGGAACAGTTTCATGGCGGTCTGGTGGATTTCCTCCGAAATATCGGTCGGCACCGCGATCTTTGTCTGATGCGTAAAGCCCGCCAGCCCGCTGTCGCGCACGGAGACCGCAATCACACTGCCTGCAAATCCGTTTTTCTTCAGCCGGGAGGCCACGCTCTCCGACAGGATGTAGAGAACCAGGCTGACATCCGCGTCCGTCTCCAGATCCCGGGGCGGCGTCGTGCTGTTCCCCACGCTTTTGACCGGTACCGCTGAATTTTCCCGGCTGACCGGCGTCTGGTCATCTCCCCGCGCAAACATCAGAAGGATCATGCCGACCTTGCCGAACACCGCCTGCAGAAACGACGGATCCGCCTGTGCGATGCCGCCGATGGTATCAATCCCGTACAGATGCAGCTTTCTTCTGGTCGCACTTCCCACATACATCAGGTCATCCACTGGCTTTGACCAGACCAGGGACCGGTAATTCTCCCTGGTGACGTCCGTCACTGCGTCCGGTTTCCGGTAATCCGACCCGTATTTGGCAAAGATTTTGTTCCAGCTCACGCCGATGCTCACGGTGATGCCCAGCTCCCTCTTATAGCGCTTCCGGATTTCCTCCGCCAGGGAATGGGCGTTTCCCAGAAGGCCCGTGGAATCGGTGACATCGACCCAGCATTCATCCAGCCCGAACGGCTCCCAGAGATCGCTGTAATCTGCCAGGATCTCGTGGGCCAGATCCGAAAAGTGAATGTACTCCATCATATGCGGTGGGACAAACACGACCCCGGGGCAGGCCTGCCGCGCCTGCCAGAGGGCCATTCCCGTTTTGACGCCGCGCCTTTTGGCCGGATAATTGGCCGTGAGGACAATGCCGTGCCGCGCCTCCGGGTCGCCGCCCACCGCCATCGGCACATCGCGCAGCTCCGGATGATACAGCATCTCCACGCTGGCATAAAAACAGTTGCAGTCCACATGCAGTATGCTCCGATCCATACCCTTCTCCTTTTTCCCCCGCAGGGGAGAATGATTTCGTTCCGGCTCAGCCTTTGCAGCGGCAAGACACCCTTTTCCCCGCGGAAGAAAATGGTTTCCCTTCCGAACCGACGATGTCAGACTCATGACGGCCTTCTCCCCGCAGGAGAAGATGGTTTCTGCTGATATAGGTTATCTCCGCCCTGTATCAGGCGATTCATCGCCTATTATAGGTCGTTTCTTCCGCCCTGGCAAGACTGTGCTCCCGTCTCCTTCTCCTGGCAGGCCTGCGGACCTGCCTCCGCCGCGCTCCTTTGACACGCCTTCCCGGTGGTTTCTGTGCAAATTTCACCGGAAAACGATCTTGACAGATCTCCCCTCGGGTCCCTATAATCCCTTCTGGTATTTACCATTGTTAATTATCATGGCTAAACAGTAGGAAGAGGGAATTGCGATGACACCGGAGGAAGCCCGGAAAATCATTGATCTGTGCTATCTTGCCCGGGAGAATCTGCGGGGACTCCCGGAGCCGCCCCGGGGCGTTACCGGCCTTTACATCCGGATTCTAGAGCATATCCGCAGCTGCCAGGCCGGAGGCAGGCCGGTACAGGTTCTGGAGATTGCGCGCCGCGCGGGCACGGCCCCGCCCGGGATTACCCGGGCGCTCAACGGGATGGAGCAGCTCGGACTGATCGAGCGGGCGCGAGATGCCGATGACCGGCGGTATGTACAGGTGGAAATCACCGATGCCGGGCAGCGGATTCTGCACCGATATGTCGATACTTTTTACGCTGCCCTCTCGCAGAGGCTGCCGGACCTTACGGACAGCCAGGTTGAGGATATGGAGACAGTCCTCCTGCGCACATCGGAGGCGCTCGGCGCGATCCGCCGGGAATGGAACAGGGAAGGAGAACAGAAGGATGAATGATAAAAATGACTTTACCACGGGGCCGATTTTCCCCAAGCTGATCCGGTTTATGTTTCCGGTTCTCGGGGCGCTTGTCCTGCAGGCGATGTACGGCGCCGTCGACCTGATTGTCGTCGGCCATTTCGGCAGCAGCACCGGCATCTCCGGCGTATCCACCGGCAGCAGTGTCCTGAATCTGGTCACCTTTGTCATCACGGCCCTTCTGATGAGCCTGACGGTTCTGATGGGAAACTACATCGGCCAGAAGCGGGCGGACCGGATCGGACCGCTCCTTGGCGGCGTGATCTTCTGCTTTGTCTGGATTGCCGCCGCGCTGGCCGTGATCCTGATTGTCTTTGCCCGCCCGATCGCTGTCCTGATGCAGGCACCGGCGGAGGCGGTGGATGTGACCGTGAGCTACATCCGCATCTGCGGTGCCGGCATCTTCTTCATCATCGCCTACAACATGCTCTCCGCCGTTTTCCGGGGGATCGGCGATTCCAGCACACCGCTTCTCTTTGTGGCGATCGCCTGTGCGGTCAATATCGTCGGCGACCTGCTCTTTGTGGCCGTCTTTCACTGGAACGTGGCCGGCGCCGCGCTGGCCACGGTTCTGGCGCAGGCCGTCAGTGTCGTCCTCTCTCTTCTGATCATCCGAAAGAATAGACTGCCCTTTACGCTGAAGCGCTCCGACATCCGCTGGAACAGCGAGATTCCGCACTTTTTCAAGGTTGGTGCGCCGATGGCACTGCAGGAGCTTCTGACGCAGATCTCCTTTCTGTGCCTGATCGCCTTCATCAACCGGCTTGGCCTGAACGCCTCCTCCGGGTACGGCATCGCAAACAAGCTGATCTCCTTCATCATGCTGATCCCCAGCTCGCTGATGCAGTCGGAGGCCTCCTTCATCTCCCAGAATGTCGGCGCCGGCAGGGAGGACCGCGCCCGCAGGGCCATGGCTTCCGGCATGGCTGTCGGCAGCGTGATCGGAGTCTTCATGGTGCTCCTCATCGATACGAAGGGCGACTGGATGAGCACGATCTTCTCCTCCAACCCCGATTACACCGCGCAGAGCTGGGATTACCTGCGCGGCTTCAGCTTTGAGGCCATCGTGACCTCCTTCCTCTTCAGCTTCATGGGATATTTCAACGGCCATGAGGAATCGCTGTTTGTCATGCTGCAGAGCATCGCCCAGACGTTTCTCGTCCGGCTGCCCATGGCCTACCTGATGAGCATTCAGCCGAACCCGAGCCTGACGAACATCGGTCTTGCGGCCCCCTCGGCAACATGCTTCGGCATCACAATCAATCTGGTCTATTACATTCACTGCCAGAAAAAGCGGAAGAACAGAAACGGCTCCGGGACGAAAACGCCCGCCGATCCATCCGGGGCAGAAACCCGCAGTGCGGAGGACCAAAACTGACTGACCGGCCGGTCAGATCCGGACGAACAAATCTTTCCCGGGAGACATCCGGAATTCCGCAAGACCAGACGCAGCCGGCATGCCGCGAAGATCATAAGCGTACGCAGGAAGGAAAACCGGTGCACCGTATTGTGAATCATGGAACATGGAAAGGAAAAGGAAAGAGAGGCATCTGCCCTGCGGGCAGATGCCTCTCTTTTCACGCTCGGTGCAGCGTCTTCCCCGTGCTGCAGGAATCATTCCCTTTGCCGCGGGGAAGACGGTGATCCTCTCGGCGGCGTCCCCGCGCCGGAGGATTATTCGATGCCGGCAAACTCATAGCCGGCATCGGTCACCGCCTTTTTCACGGTTTCCGCATCGACCGCACCGTTCAGATCCAGAACCGCTGTCCCGCTCTCACGGCTGACCTCTGCACTGTTTACCTGGGGCAGGGCCTCCAGCGCGTTCTTCACATGTCTCTCGCAATTCGCGCACATCATTCCATTCACTTTGACAGTCTCTTTCATTTTCGTTTCCTTTCCGGAATCCGTCTCCGCGGATTCCTGCTTCTCAGATTCCTGTTTTTCCGTTTTCTGCTGACTCTCCGCATTGTCTCTGACAATGCCTTTATAGGTATAGCCTGCATCGGTGACCGCCTTTTCAATCCGTGCGGCATCGACATCCCGGCTGAGAGCAACCTTTGCCTTTCCTGCGGTGTGATCCGCAGACACCTCCAGAACACCGTCCAGTGCACCGATGGCGTCCTGGATTCTCTTTTCACAGTGGGCGCACATCATCCCGTCGATCTGAACGGTCTCCCGGATCACCGGCGCATCGCAGGCCGCCCCGGCGTCTGCGGTCCCCGCCAGGGTTTCCGTCCCGGAGGATCCGATGCCTGCCGGCACCGCTGCCTTCGGGGGCACAGCCCCCTCATTCTGTTCTTCCGGAATCACCCGGCCTTCCACCGGATGGCGCAGCTTTCTGTCATGCTTTGTGCTGTAAACCCGGTACAGGTTGAGACGGAGCGCGTTCAGGCAGACGAAGACGCTGGAGCAGCTCATTGCCGCGGCGCCCCACATCGGCGTCATGCCGAGACCCCAGTGGGAATACAGGCCGGCCGCCAGCGGGATCAGAAGGACGTTATAGATCAGCGCCCAGAACAGGTTCTCCACAATGTCCCGGTAGGTCTCGCGGGACAGGCCGATCGCTGCCGCCGCATCCTTCAGGCTGGATTTCATCAGGACCACATCCGCGGCGTCGATCGCGACATCCGTCCCGGCGCCGATGGCGATGCCGATATCCGCCCTCGTCAGTGCCGGCGCGTCATTGATGCCGTCGCCGACCATGGCGGTCTTGCCCTTTTCCTGCAGCCTGCGGATCACTTCTTCCTTTCCTTCCGGAAGTACGCCCGCGACCACCTCGTCGACGCCGGCCTGCTGTCCGATGGCCGCGGCCGTGCGCGGATTATCCCCGGTCAGCATGACCACATGGATGCCCATGTTTTTCATCCGGCGGATCGCCTCCGCGGAATCCTCCTTGATGGTGTCCGCCACCGCAATGATGCCGAGGAAGGTCCCGTTCTTTGCAAAGAACAGCGGAGTCCGCCCCTGGGCCGCCAGCTCCTCGGACTGCCTGTCCGCCTCCGCGGGGAGTGCGGTCCGGGAAACGATGAACCGGTGGTTGCCGCCTGAGAGATCCTCCCCGGACAGCTTTGCTGTCAGGCCGTTTCCGGGCAGTGCCGTGAAGTCCTGTACTTCCCGGACATTCACAGAGTGCGCCGCTGCATAGTCCATGACGGCTTTCGCCAGCGGATGTTCACTCTTCTGCTCCAGTGCCGCGGCGGATTCCACCAGTTCCTCCCGGGTAACACCCGCCGCCGGGATCAGATCGGTGACCTTCGGTGTGCCGTTGGTAATGGTACCCGTCTTGTCCAGCGCGACGATCTGCACGGTTCCGGTCTCCTGCAGGGATTCCGCCGTCTTGAACAGAATGCCGTTTCTGGCGCCGACGCCGTTGCCGACCATGATGGCCACCGGTGTCGCCAGGCCGAGGGCGCAGGGGCAGGAGACCACCAGCACGGAGATGCCCCGCTGCAGAGACAGTCCGATGTTTCCGCCGCTGAGAATCAGCCAGATCACAATGACTGCTGCCGCGATGCCGATCACCGCGGGGACAAAATATCCGGAGATCGTGTCCGCCAGCTTTGCCACCGGCGCCTTGGTCGCCGCCGCGTCCGAGACCATCTGAATGATCTGAGACAGGGTCGTGTCCTCACCGACCTTCGTCGCCCGGCACTTCAGGAATCCGCTCTGGTTGAGCGTCGCGCTGGAAACCGGGGAGCCGGGCTCCTTGTCCACCGGGATGCTCTCGCCGGTCAGCGCCGATTCGTTGACGGCGCTGGTGCCCTCCAGGACGACGCCGTCCACCGGGATGTTCTCACCCGGGCGGACGACAAAAATGTCTCCCTGCCGCACGTCATCGATGCCGACGGTCACTTCCCTGCCGTCCCGGATGACGTTGGCTGTCTTCGGCGCCAGCTTCATCAGGCTCTTCAGCGCATCCGTCGTGCGCCCCTTCGAGTAGGACTCCAGTGTCTTTCCGATCGTGATCAGCGTGAGAATCATCGCCGCCGACTCGAAATAGAACTCATTCATGACCGCCATGGCCGCTTCCGACCCCTGATGGACCTGAACGTAGGTCATGTAGAAGAGCATCACCGTGCTGTAGCCGAAGGACGTGCCGGAGCCGATCGCCACCAGCGTGTCCATGTTCGGGGCGCCGTGAAGCAGGCTTTTGCAGCCGCTGATGAAAAAGCGGCGGTTGATGATCATAATCACGATGGTCAGAAGCATCTGCATCAGCCCCATCGCCACATGATTGCCGACCATGAACGGCGGAACCGGCCACCCCCACATATGGGCGCCCATGGAAAAATACATCAGGACCAGAAGCACCGCGACCGAGCTGACAAGCCGCCGGATCATCTTCGGCGTATTCCGGTCCTCCAGCGCCTCCTCCTCGGCCTGAAGCTTTGCGCTGGCACCGGCGCCGGACTGCTTTTCCTCGAAGGAGCGCAGTTTCGCGCCGTATCCCGCATCGGCAACCGCCTTTTCGATCTCGGACGCGGAGGCGGTTCCCTCGACCCGCATGGAATTGGTGAGCAGGCTGACCGTCACGCTTTTCACGCCGGGCACCTTCTGTACGGCTTTCTCGACGTGGGCCTGGCAGGCGGCGCAGCTCATTCCCGTCACATCATAGGTATCTGCCATCTTCTCTCCTCTCTGATTCCTGCGTATCGCATCTTTCACTGCTTATTTCATGACTTTCTGAAGCACCCGGACCAGTTCGTCGATGGACTCGTCCTTTCCCGCCCGGATGTCGTCTACCACGCAGGAGCGCAGATGCTGCGCGAGAAGTTCCTTGTTGAAGCTGTTGAGCGCGCAGTTGACGGCGCTGACCTGAATCATGATATCCGGGCAGTACGCGTCATTTTCCAGCATCGACTCGATGCCCCGGATCTGTCCCTCAATCCGTTTCAGGCGGTTCATCAGTTTGCGCACTTCCTCCTCGGTTCGGCGCTTCTTCCGTTTTCCGCAGGAACATACGCCGTCCGTCTCCGGTGCATCCGCCGGATCCGGATATGCCGGATCCTCCGCTGCTGCATTTCCCGCATCCCCGGATGCCGGTTCGCCCGCCGGATCCGTCGGCGAACCGGTATCCGCAGCGCATGGGGCACTTTCCTGGAATGCGGTGTCCGCCCGTCTTCCCGTTTCGTCGATTCTTTCTGCTGTCTCTGTATCCATTGTCTTCATCAATGCCGCTGTCCTTTTCCTCTCGCAGGGGAAACACCGCTGCTTTTTCGTCAATACCTTCCGGGGGTATCTTCCCCAGTGGCATCATAATATACCCCCATCTGGTATTTGTCAAGCGGTTTTCTGTTCGTCCGTCCGGCAGCGGATCCTGCTCTGCAAAAAAACGGCCCTTCCGCGGGAAGAACCCCGCGGAAGGGCCGCATCGAAGAAAATGACGAATCGTTTTGTCTCTGTCACGCCTCCTTTTTGTGCAGCGAGGCGAGATCCTGCACCCAGATTCCCTTTTTCATCAGGAGATAGCCGATCACACACTTGATCAGCTCCACCGACTGAATGAGCGCATACATCGGGAGAATCGGGATCTCCGTAAAGCGCACCAGAAGCGCCAGCAGCGGAATGCTCGAAATCCAGACGAACATGCTGTCAAAGAAGAAGGTGATCAGCGTCTTTCCGCCGGAGCGCAGCGTGAAATAGCAGGAATTTTCAAAGGCATACATCGGGGAGAAGATGCCGGCAATCACAATCAGCCCCGTCGCCATATGCCGGACATTTTCCTCCGTGTTGTAGATCAGCGGGAAAAACGGTGCCGCCGCGATCTCGAGAAGCCCCGTCACCACACAGAGCGCTGTGGAGAAGAACGCCAGCTTCGCCGCATAATCGCGGGCGGTGTCCAGCTTTCCCGCGCCGAGCTGCTGTCCCAGAATGATGGCAATGGCACTTCCCATCGCGATAAAGGCAATGTTGAAGACATTGGAAATCGTCTGGGAGATATTCAGTGCGGCAATCACCGTCAGCCCGCGCAGCGAATAATTCTGGGTCAGAACGGCCTGCCCCGCCGACCAGAGCGTTTCGTTGGCCAGAAGCGGGGTTCCCTTGATCGTCATGGTCTTTGCAAGCTTCCACGGCACCTTCGGGCTGCGGTAAACGCCGATGATATAGGGGTTTCTCCCGGTATTCCGATGGGTCCAGATGACCAGGACTGCCAGTTCCACAAAGCGGGAGATGACCGTTGCGATCGCGGCGCCCTCCACGCCGAGAGCCGGCGCGCCGAGTTTGCCGTAGATCAGGACCCAGTTGCCGAACAGATTCACGAAGACGGCCGCAATGCCGGCGTTCATGGGGACGACGGTCTCGCCCGTCTCGCGGAGCGTGCCCGAGTAGACCTGGGCTGCCGCAAAGGGCAGAATCTGCAGCAGCATGACATCCATGTACCTGCGCGCCCAGCGGAAGGTATCCGCGATATCCGCCGCCTCCCCGTCCCCTTTCAGATAGACGCGGATCAGCGGGCCGCCGGCAAACCGGAAAATCAGGAGACTGATCACCGCGAGGACAGCCGCCACGAAGATTTTAAACCGGAAGGTATACCGCACGGCCTCCTGATCCTGATTGCCCCAGAACTGCGCGGTGAAAATGCCGATGCCGGCCAGCCCGCCGAAGATGCATAGATTGTATACAAACAGCAGCTGATTGACGACGGACACGCCGGTCATCTGATTGGTTCCCACCAGCCCGATCATGATATTGTCGAGCATGGAGACGAAATTTGTGATGCCGTTCTGAATCATGATCGGAATGGCAATGCCCAGCACATGCCGGTAAAATGCGCGGTCTCCGATCAGACGATGTTGTTTCTGCATGGTCTCAGTATCCCCTTCTGCGCGGCGCCTGCAAATGCGGTGACAGCGGACGCGCGGTGCTGTATTAAACTGGTGTCTCCCGGATCTGTGCCTCCCGGAAGAATTCATTGACGGCCGCCAGATATTCCTCCCGCGAGGACGCCTGCCGGATCCGGCGCAGGGCCCGCTCCCCGCCGGTAAAGCTCTCCGCCAGATACCCCCACTCCTGCTTGAGCTTTTCCATGCAGGAGCCAAAGGCCGGAATTTCCTCCAGCTGGCGTGCCGTGTATGTCTCCATCCATGTGCGGGCTTCCGCGGCGGAGAGAGGCGGTCCGCCCTGAATTTCGCGCACCAGCGCGGGATTCCGGAGCAGCCCTCTTCCGATCATGATCCCGCGGATCCCCGGAAATGCCGCACCAATCCGCGCCGCGTCAGCCGGCGTCCGCACATCGCCGTTGTAGACCATCGGAACCATGCTGTGCTCCACCGCATCTCGGAATGCAAACAGATTCGGCGTGCCCCGGTACTGGTCCTTCTGTGTGCGGGGATGCAGGATCCAGAGAGAGATCGGGAACTGACCGAAAATCCTGGCAAGTTCCGTCACCCCTGCGGAATCGTCCATCCCGGTGCGCGATTTGACGGAAAGCGGCATCCGCGCCCCGACCGCGGAATCAAAGAACCCGCCCAGAAGCGCCTTCAGCCGCTCCCGCTCGGATTCCGCCAGAAGCGCCGCGCCGCGGTGCTTTTTGACAACTGTACCGGAAGGGCAGCCGAGGTTCAGATTGACCTCCCGGTACCCTTCCTGCTCCAGCATCTCGCAGGCCCGGATCAGTTCCCCGGCCTGGCTCGTCATCACCTGCGGGATCACCGGCACCCCCGCATTGTTCTCCGGCAGAAGATCCCTCCGCTCCCGCTTTTTCAGGCGCATGGCCGGGTTCAGCTCGATGAACGGGGCATAGTAGGCATCCATTCCGGGAAACAGCGCATGATGGGCGTTGCGGAACGGATATCCTGTCACGCCCTCCATGGGCGCAAAATAATACTGCATACGAAACCTCCCCCGTCTGCGGGCTTCCGCTTCTTTCCGGCAGAAAGGCAGCCGGGGAGAGGAGCCCGGTCCGTTCTCCCCGGCTGTCATTCAAAGGGCTCTGCCTCATAGCCCACCAGATCCCTGCCCTCCAGGATCCGCAGGGGATTCTCCTCGAGAAGCATGTACGCGCATTCCCGACCGAAATCCCGAATCAGAATCTCCCGGAGTCTGCCACACGCCGGCGGACGCCAGTTCATACGGTGGGCATCGCTTGCCGCGCAGGAAGCCAGCCCGTGGGACAGCAGAAGATATGCCGTCTGTCTGCAGTCCTCACCCAGCCGTCCCAGAATACTCTCCCCGTTCAGCTGCAGCGCATAGCCGCGCTGCACCCAGCGATATGCGGTCCGCGGGTCATCCTGTATGAAAAAATAGCGCTCCGGATGCGCAATCACCGGGATAAACCCCCGGCGCGCACACGCATCCAGGATTTCACTGCACTGCACCGGATCGCCGTCAAAGGCAAATTCCACGAGAAAATACTGCGTCCCGTTCAGCGTCCACACCCGGCCGTCTTCCAGATCGGCCGGGGTCTGCACAGTTCCGAAGATCTCCATGCCCTGATACAGGCGGACCGGAATCCGTGCACTCCGGACTGCGCGGTCCAGCTCTGCAAAGCGCTGCTCCAGCCCGGGTCCCGCATCGTTATCATATAGTCCCGGATAACAGTGCGGCGTGGCGACAATGGAATCCACCCCGCTCTCCGCAGAGGCGTCGGCCAGGGCCAGCGAACTTTCCATGTTCGGCGATCCGTCATCCACCCCCGGGAGGATATGCATATGGATATCAATCAATCCGTTTCTCCTGTCCTGCGGTTATCGTCCACCACGCCGTATTCCCGGAGAAGCTCCATCCGCTTTTTACCGATCCGCACCGCTTCCGCCGCGCTGTTTTCTGATCCGCGGGAAGTCTCTCTGCGATATTCCAGAATCCGGCTGACCCATGCCCTGGGCAGCAGATACCGTTTCTCTTTCAGATACGGATATCTCTCTTCCAGCGCTTCCGCCGGCGGGAACAGCACATGGAGAATCCCTGACAGCCCGCTTCTTCCGCGCCCGTCGCCGCTTTCCGCCGCGTGCAGGGTAATCCCTGCGCTGTGCACACGGCTCATGCTGGAATCGCCGAAAATCCCTGCATCCAGAAGATCTGCCAGGAGATCCCGGCTGTCCGTCCGGATCTCCTTCCAGCCGGACAGATCATATCCCTCCGGAATTTCCATGCGGAAGGTATCCCTGCCGATCTGCAGGACTGCCGCCGCAAACCGCTCCGCGCGAACCATGCGGCATTCTTCCAGAACCAGCTTCCATTCGATCTCGCATCCGCAGCGCGATGCGTACAGACAGATGTCCATCGCCTGCCGTACCCCGAAGCCGCTGTGCAGAAAATGCTTGAGCGCATGGCAGATCAGGAAGAAGAAATGGTCTGTGGGGCAGAAGGATTCATACAGGCCGTCTCCAATCTGGACCGTATCGGCGCGGACGTCCGCATGCGCAAGAACAGCATTCATCTTTTCCAGAAGTCCCTGGCCGCCGGGGAAGGGCTTTTTGTGGAGCTCGATGGCCAGCGGACTCCCCGGTTTCCCATAGGCGATTTCCTCCGACTCGTCCAGTTCCTCCTGTGTCATCCCGCTCACCGCCGGTACCATGCCCGCCGCGCACAGCTCTCTGTGGCAGCGCAGAAAATCCGACGGCGCGATCAACAGATCCTCATCCATGGAAGGCCTGTAATCCGGCACCGGGTAGAGACTGCGGCAGAGAATCCCCTTCATGACAATCGGCTTCAGGCCTGCCGCGCGAAGTCTTCCGTACACGCGCGCAAATTCTGCGGTGCGCTGCGCCTGCAGTGCCACAATCCGGGCCGCCCGCTGATGACAGGCACTGCGGAATGCCGGATCCAGCTGCTGAAACGAAGGATTCTGCCAGACGGCATCCAGAACCAGCGGAATGAGGTTCTGCTGATCGGCACGCCGGAAGAAAAGTGCCCATTCCTCCCCGGTCAGTTTCTCCCAGACTGCTGCCGGGTACTCCGCGCCCTGCGCCGCTGCGGCGGTCACCCGGAGAAAGAATTCGTCCGTTCGCCGGGTGCTATCTGACACCGGATCCGGAGCCGCCGGATCAGAGGGCTGCTGTCCCTTCGGAACTGTTTTCGAATGGGAATTGTGTAGATTGATTTCTGTCACTTTCTGTTTTACTTTTCTCCGGTTTTACCGGCACAGCCTGCTCCTGCCGCTGCGGAAAGCGCCGGCAGAAGCCTCCGCATTCCGACGGCCGCCTTCGGATTCATGCCGCAGGCAGGAAACGCTCTGCCGGATCCCGCCGGTCTCTCATTCCTGATCGCTGCCCGCGTAGATTTCCGACTGCAGCGTGGGAATGGTGTAATTCATATCCGGAATCAGGATCTCATTGCGGATCGTATAGTGTCCGTCGTACGGAACCCGCTCCTCCTGAATCTGGTAGCCCAGATAAGACGGAACATCTGCAATCCGGCGCAGGATCTCCGCATCCGTCATGTTGTGGGTGATGTACGGCAGCACATCGTAGATGAAACTGGTCACCTCTGTCGTGCTCATCGACTGCAGGGCGCCTAAGAGTGAGGACAGCACTTCGCGCTGTCTCGAGGTGCGCTCAAAGTCAGAATTTCCGACATAACGGATCCGGGCATAGGCCACTGCCTGTGTTCCGTTCAGATGGGTCAGCCCTCCGTCATCCCTGCCGGTCAGGCCGTTGTTCAGATACGCCGCCTCCTTTGTGTTCAGCTGGACATCCACCCCGCCGGCCATGTCAATGATCTCAGCCAGCGACTGGAAATCCACCGAGGCGTAGTGATCGATGTCCACGCCGTAATTTTCCTTCAGCGTCGTGACGAGAAGCGGTCCCCCGCCGATTGCGTGCGCTGCATTCAGCTTTCGGACGCCGACGCCGGGGATCCTCGCATACAGGTCCCGCATGAAGGATGTCATGTAGATCGTGCTGGTGTGCGGGTTGAACGTGAGAAGGATCATCGCGTCAGAATTTCCGTACCAGTCGTCTGTACGCCGGTCAGAGCCGATCAGAAGCAGGTTGAAGGTTTTCTCCGCGACCTGCTTCTGTGCCGGATCCATTGTCTCCACACCGGCCATCTCCGCGGCGATGACGCTTTCATCCTCCGGCGACAGCGTCGCCAGTTCCTCCTCGGATGCACTCTCGTCCTCCGGCACACCGCCGTAGATCGCGGCGCTGTTGATCTTCACATCGGCATCGGAGACATAGTTCGTCCGGCCGACCACATGGCGGAACGCGGCATAGAGCGCCGCAATCAGCACCGCGAGGATGATCACGATGATCAGAATCACGCGGCGCACCGGGTGTTTCTTCTTCTTTTTCCTCCCGGAAGCGCTCTGCGGATTGATTTTGCTCCGGCGATGCGGATCCCGGCCCTTTTCCTCCCGGCCGGTGCTGCCAGATGTATTTTCGTCCTGGTCATTTTCGCCCGAGCCGAATCCGTCCTCTCCGCGGAAAATCCGGGGACTGCCGTTCATCTGCCCTTCCAGCCCGATCCCTCTCACCGGTTCCTCCGGCAGGAGCGGCTCTGCATCAAATCCCAGATCGGACGGTGTGCCATCCGGATCCGTTTTCTCCTCGTATGGCTCTAAATCCGGGGCATGATGTTCGGCATCCGAACTTTCATCATATCCGGCGTCCGAATCCTCGCTGTATCCGGCGTCCGCGTCATCGCCATATCCGGCGTCCGGTTCTTCGGCTTCTTCCTCCGGCTCCTCGTCGAAAGTTTCGCCCTCCTCGGGGAAATCCTCCGTTCCGGCTTCGGCGTTCTCCCCGGATTCCTCCTCCCCGGTTTCTTCCTCCGCTGCAGGGATGTCCTCCTCCTCGAGAAAGAAGTCATCGGTATCCACGGCATTGTCCGCGTACCGGGACAGTCTTTCGTCCCGCCCGCGGCTGACCGTTCTCCTGCCTGTATCTCTCTTTTTCATGAAAAACCTCGGTCCTGCCCGTATTCACTGCCTCTGGGATGCACGGCGAAGCGCCGCGCTCTGTGCAGGGGGCCGGGAACCGCGGCTGCGTT
>OMZJ01000172.1 GCA_900315495.1 uncultured Lachnospiraceae bacterium | reverse complement strand
TCGTGCTGGACAAGACAGAACTGACCTTTACGGAGAAGACGCCGCAGCAGCTGACCGCGGCAGTTACTCCGGAGGATGCCGATAACAAAACTGTTTTCTGGAAGAGCAGTGATGAAAATGTAGTCACCGTGGAACCGGATGGAACCGTAACGCCGGTCAGCAATGGTACGGCTGTGATCACGGTATCGACAATGGACGGCGGCTACCAGGCAGAGGCCAGGGTGACGGTACGGATTCCAGTGCCGACGACTGCGGAACCGACCACTGCAGAGAAAACGACCGCGGAACCGACCACTGCAGAGAAAACGACCGCGGAGCCGACGACTGAGGAAAAGACAACCGCGGAGTCGACGACGGCAGAACCGACAACTGCCCGAATTGCAGTGCAGAACATCCGGATTGACCGGACCAGCCTGTTCTTCTCCGTATTGAATACAAGACAGCAGCTGAACGTCACAGTGATTCCGACCAATGCATCGGATACGAAGGTGCGCTGGAGCAGCAGCGATATTTCCGTAGCGACCGTAGATGACAATGGCTGGGTGACTGCGGTTGGAAACGGCAAGGCGGCCATTACAGCGACGTCAGAGGATGGCGCAAAGACAGCACAGTCCAATGTCCTGGTTGCCGTCCCTGTCACAGAACTGAAAGTTACGCCGCAAAAGCTGACGTTCCAGACAGCAGATGCGCAGACACTGAGTGTAGTCATCAGCCCGGAGAATGCGGCGAACAAGAATGTGACCTTTGTGAGCTCGAATCCGGCAGTTGCGACTGTCGATGAAAAGGGAACGGTCACACCGCATGCAAATGGAACAGCGATTATCACGGTCACTTCCATGAGCAATGGAAAATATGCGCAGGTTCAGGCGAATGTGAACATCGCGGATCAGACGCAGGCGCAGAAAAATACCCAGCTTCTGCTGGATACCTACAGCCTCTTCATGACAACGGGAACCACACATACCCTGACGGCGACGGTTTCGACGAATCAGCCGGACACCGTGACGATTCAGTGGAATGTGAATGATCCGTCGATTGCTTCTCTCGGTACACCGACGGTTACAAAGACGGCGGATCCGTCTGACAGCAGTATGACAAGGCTTACCTCCACCGTTACATTGTCCGCGCTGAAAGGCGGCAATGCACAGGTGACCGCTTCGGCGGACAGCCTGCAGTGCAAGGCAGTCTGCAGTGTTACGATCACACAGCCGGCGGAGACAACAGCAGCCTCCACGACGGCGGCAGGAAGTACCGCCGCAGCGACTGTGTCCCCGTCCACGACAGCAGCAGGAAACACCGCCGCGGTGACAACCGCGCCGACGACTTCCGCGCAGAATACGAATCAGATCCTCGGCATCATCGATTACAGCCAGCTCATCGGTCTGGCATGTATCGTAGGCGGCGCGATCCTGGCCGTCATTCTGGTGATTGTCCTGATCCGGCGGAGAAAATAATGATAAGGGAAACTGCAAAGACGCCGGATGTGCAAAAGGCGATCTTCTGACGGATGAAAGCGCACTGCGTCTGTGATTTTTTGTGGGGCTGCAGGCAAGCGTTTCCGACTGGCTTTGAAACTGTCTGCAGCGGACAGGATTGGGCAGCCGGAATAATCCAGTAGACAATCATCCGCCATCCGAAGTAAGGTCTCAAATGAAAAAGAAGTCCGCGGGCCGGCATGTGTGCCGGTTCCACGGGCTTCTTTTTGCACTGCGTCATACAGTCAGGCCTATTCATCCCCATGCATCTGACGATGCTCATTTTCCAGTGCTTCCGCCACCTGACCGATGCTCCAGAACAGGTTGGTCGGTGTGACGACCGCTTTCAGAATCTGTGAGGGAAGACCGGCGGCCCGGTAATTGTCCAGAAGCCGGTCCAGCTCACCGTCGGAAAGCCCGGACAGAAGCAGAAAATCAGGCATGGGAGCCGGCGGCTGATCGCTGCCCTCTGTATGATCCTTCTGAAATTCCTGCGGCAGCAGAGGCCGCATGGCCTCAGGGATCTTCCCGTACAGGATGGCCGCGACCGGCCGGTTCCGGTCGGATTCCTTCAGGCCTCGCCAGAGGATTCCCTGCTCCCGGCAGAAGCGTGAAATTCTCTTTTGTGTTTTGAAATCGTGGATCAGGCCGATCATTTCAGCAGATGTCTTGATGGTTTCCATGGGCTGACAGCTTCCTCCAAATCTATTCTATGGTTCCCTATCTGCCCGTTAACATACCCGCGGTGCGGCTGGTTGTCAAGCCTGCGGCACAGCCGAAGGCCGTCAGCCGATCGGTATACCATGTGCGCGGAAGCGGAAGGGGTAAATTTCAGTTGCCGATCTTTCTGCAGCGTCTTATAATGGGCTTCAGCGCCTGAGCGCGTGTCTTTCACAGTTCCAAAGGAAAAATGCAGAGTGAGGGTAGAGTGAAATGAATTATCATGTAACGGAAATTGAAGCACCCGGATATGAAGAGAAGGCAAAGCTGACAGTATACAGCCTGGATAATTCCCAGGAGATGGATCTTCACCGTGTCCGGCCGATGGTACTGGTCGTTCCGGGCGGCGGATATTCATTTACTTCGGATCGCGAGGCAGAGCCGATCGCCATTCAGTATCTCGCAGCGGGATTCCAGGCGGCGGTAATCCGCTACAGTGTCAGCCCTTCGAGATTTCCGGTAGCGCTGTATCAGCTGGCGGGTGCAGTGAAATATCTGAAGGACAATGCGGAGGTCTTCCACATCGATCCGAAAAAGATTGTCATCAACGGTTTTTCCGCGGGCGCCCATCTCTGCGGCTGCCTGGGAACCATGTGGAATGAGGATTTCCTGAAGGATGCCTTCCATGTATCCGGGGATGTGCTCCGGCCGGCCGGAATGATTCTCGGCTATCCGGTCATTACCTCCGGGAAATTCGCCCATGAGGGTTCGTTCCGTAATCTTCTCGGTGACCGGTATGAGGCGGAGAAGGAAAAGTTCTCCCTGGAAAATCGTGTGACCGGGGATACCATTCCTGCATTCCTGTGGCATACGACGGAAGACAACGCCGTACCGGTGGAAAACTCCATCCTGTTCTACAGCGCACTGCATGCAGCCGGAATTCCGGTGGAAATGCATATCTTCCCGAAGGGAAGCCACGGGCTGGCACTGGCTAATGCCGAGACGGCACATGACGAGGGAAACATCGTGGATGCGTGCACCGTCTGGATTTCGCTGGCAGCCCGCTGGGTGAAAGAACTATAAAAATATTCAGAAAAAGCTGACAGTTTTCAAAAGTTGTTCGGAACCTTTCTTGACAGTTTGAGTTCTACGTGCTATATTCCTTTTAGAACAGAAGCTTGCACGGCAGCGTTCTGTTCTAGTCTCCTCACTGTAAAGTTTGCCGGGCAGCGGGACAGCGAAAGCTGACACGGGGCCCGGCAGTCATTATGAAAACGGAGCAGAAGACAAAAGAGGAAGGATCTGAGGATCTATGACAAAGAGAGATTATTATGATGTTCTCGGGCTGCCGAAGAGCGCAACGCAGGAACAGATTAAAAGAGCATATAGAAAACTGGCAAAAAAGTATCACCCGGACGCCAATCCGGGCGACAAGACAGCCGAGCAGCATTTTCAGGAAGTCAGCGAGGCTTATGAGGTGCTGAGCGACCCGAAGAAAAAACAGATTTATGACACCTATGGCTTTGCGGGGCTGGACGGCTGCGCGGCCGGCGCACAGGGCGGCGCAGGAAATGCGTCGGATTTCTTCCGCAATTTCCACACATCCGGCAGCAATGGAAACGGAACCTACAGTTTTCACTTCTCGGGCGACGACAGCGGTGCCGAAGATATTTTCAATGATTTCTTCGGCGGCATGTTCGGCGGGAAGAGAGCGTCCGGCTCCGGAACCTCCGGATTCGGCGGATTTGGAAAGGGCGGATTCGGCGGCAGCGGATTCCGCAGCACCGGAGGCGCGGGACATTCCTATGGATATGGAAACGGATTTGAGGGGGAAAACTTCGGATCCGGCTATGAAAGCCAGGACAATCCGCTGGACAGCCATGCGGACCTGAATATCAGCTTTGAGGATTCTGTCCTCGGCGCTGTAAAAACCATCTCCCTGCGCGGCCAGGACGGCAGTGTCTCCAACCTGCAGGTCAATATCCCCGCGGGGATGGAGGACGGCAAGAGCCTTCGTTTGAGAGGCAGGGGATCCAGAGCAGCAAACGGCACAGTTGGTGACCTGTATCTGAAGATTCACGTCGAGCCGAAGCAGGGCTGGGAGCGCAAGGGAAGCGATCTCTATTCCACCGAGCAGATCCCGTTCACCACAGCGGTGTTCGGCGGAGAGGCTTCGTTTGAGACATTGTATGGCAGGGTCGTCTGCAGCATTCGGCCGGGCACGCAGTGCGGCAGCAAGATCCGCCTGAGAAGCAAGGGAGCTCCGGTTTCCACCGGAAGCCAGACGAGAGGGGATCAGTATGTGACGATCGGCATTCAGGTGCCGAAGAATCTGACGCCGAACCAGAGAAAGGCTCTGCAGGAATACCGCGAGGCGGGCGAGCGTGCGGCATACCGCGCGTAAATCCTGTATTCTGCGTTTCCGCGGCAGCAGGTTTCTTTCCCTCTGTTTCCCGGCAGGCTGTACGTCTCTGTGCATGATCGTTGTTTTCAGGAGACTGGTTTGTGTGATACAATAGGCGGGTGTTCATCCGTATCGTCGGAGAACACCCGCTGTTTTCTTTTTCAGCCTTACCGTTTTTTGTGTTTTCTGGAAAAAATACTGCAGACCCGCAAAAAATTCGCCCGTAAGAATTTCTGCAGTCCGTAAGATAATCTGCAGACTGTAAGAGCTTCTTTGGCTGCGGGAAAGTCTGCAGAATGGAGAAGGTTCCTCAGACTGTAAGAAATTCTGCAGAAAGGAGATTTTACAGACCGATGAATTACGCAGAGATCAAACCGTATGATATCGCCGACGGCCCCGGCGTGCGTGTCTCCCTGTTTGTATCGGGATGTACGCATCACTGTGAGGGCTGTTTCAATGAAATTGCCTGGGACTTTCAGTATGGCAGCCCCTTTACCCGGGAAGTGCAGCAGAAAATTCTGCAGAATCTGCAGCCGTCCTATATCCAGGGGCTGACGCTTTTAGGTGGAGAGCCGCTGGAGCCGGACAACCAGAGGGCGCTGCTTCCTTTCCTGCGAAACGTCCGCCGGGAGCTTCCGGGCAAGGATATCTGGTGCTACACCGGGTACCTGTATACCCCGGACGGGGTGCACCGCCTGATTCCGCAGACAGAGGTGACACAGGAACTGCTCTCGTATCTGGATGTGCTGGTGGACGGGCCGTTTATCAATGCGCAGAAAAATATCAGCCTGCTGTTCCGCGGATCGGAAAACCAGAGGCTGATTGATATGAAGCGTACAAGAAAAGAAGGGAAGGTAGTATTCTGGACACGCTGATGAAACAACTGCCGCACCTGCCGGCCGTGCTTTTTCTGATTCTGGCCGCTGCGGTCGTCGTTCTGGCAATCACGATCTCCATCCGGCTGGTTCTCCGGCGCCGCGCGCGGGAACTGCACAACCGGATCGGGACGGATTTTGAAAAATACTGTGCGGCGATTCTGCAGGACGCAGGGTTTGAGAATGTCCGGCTGACCAGGGCTACCGGTGATTACGGCGTAGATCTTCTGGCAGAGAAGGACTGGATCACATGGGCCTTTCAGTGCAAGTGCTATGACGGACCGGTTGGTATCAAAGCGGTCCAGGAGGTCTACAGCGGCCGGGATTATTACCGGTGTCACGTCGGCGTGGTGATGACCAATTCCATCTTCACGCAGGCGGCGCAGAATCTGGCCGAACACCACAACATTCTTCTCTGGGACGGTGATTTCCTGCAGGATCTCGGCCGGGATTGAGCCGGAACGGGGCCGGAGGAACACAGTCGTAAGGAGAGCGCACATCAGGAAGAGAACCTTGCAGCTGTCCGGAATACTCATCAGGGTGCGGATGTCCGCCTCAGCCTGATCGCAGAAAAAAAGAACCGGGAGAAGCTCCCGGTTCAGATCAGTCCGTAGTGGCGGAGCGCATAGGCGATACCGTCGTCCTCTACATTTCGGGTGACAAATTCCACCTCCGGCTTCAGGCGTTCGGTGCCGTTTCCCATCAGCACACTGTGGTGGACCGCTTTCAGCATGGCCTCGTCGTTCACCGAATCCCCGATGACGATGCACTCGTCGATGGGAACGTTCAGAATGCGGCAGACTGCCCGGATTCCGGAAGCCTTGGAGAAGCCGCGGAGCGGGAATTCCCGGAAATGGTTGCCGCGGTCCAGCGGGTCAAACCAGGGGGAGACCGCCTGCACGAACTGCCCCGGGAGGCTGTTTTCGTTTTCCCAGGTCACGAATTTATTGAAGCATTTGTCCCGGTCGTCCACACTGGCGCAGTGGCCGGGATCCCTGGTATACAGGACATCCGCGCCGTGGCTCAGCGGCCTGCTGAAGTCAAAGTAGAAGCGGTCCGGCCCCTCGAGCATCAGGTCCATCCGGGCTTCCCGCGCCGCGTTGACGATCAGCGCGTGCAGCTCCACCGGCACCGTGACGTTTATATAGCGGCGGAAGGGAACCGTATCATACAGCCAGATGACATCGTCCGTCTCCAGGTCGACCCGGGGCGGGATTTCATTCTGTTCGGTCGCACTTTCATCGCGGATCAGAATGTCACAGCCGCAGGCACAGACAAATCCGTCAAAGGGGATTTTCTGCATGTACGGCCACATGGTCGCGTTAAACAGCGTACGGCCGGTGTTGACAAAGGCCATATGTCCGTTCTCGCGCATCTGGGTGATGGCGGCTACGGTGCTGGCAGGGAGAGTCTGTTTTTCGTCTTCCGTAATCAGTGTTCCGTCAATATCAAAAAATACGATCATATCAGACGCTTTCCGGTACGGGCCGGAGCCCCGGTTTCGGGAGGTATTTCAGATGGAATCGGTCGATCATCTGCAGTGCCTTCCGGTAGGAGGTAAGGTCACAGGCATCTTCGGCGGCATGTGCGTCACATCCGATCACAACTTCCGCTCCCATCTGTCCGGCAAGCCGGAAAAATGCCTCGTGCGGGTAGGGGCGTTTCGCCCGGATGCCGAGAAGATTGATCTCCAGCGGAATTCCAAGCTGATTGGCACACTCAATCAGCCGGCCGTATTCTTCCTCAAAGACCACGGCGGAACCGCGGAAATCGCACAGATCCGGATGCGCCAGGTACGTAAATGCGCCGGTCTGCATCCCCTCGCAGCTCTGCGAGACGAAGGTGTGCAGAAAATCCGGATCCTTTGTGGAGATGCCGCAGTAGACGGCATCCGGATATTCGTTGTACAGCATGTGCTGCCCCTGGATGATGTAGTCCACCGGGAAACGGTGGAGCATCCGCAGAAGCCGGTTGAAATACCGGGGATAATATTCGACTTCGTAGCCGATTTTCAGATCAATCCGGTCCCGGTACTTTTCCCGGAGCGCCAGGAGGGTTGTGACATAGCCTTCCTGCTGCTCGGGGTGCATGCGGAAGGTGGAGTAATAGTCAGCAGGGAAGGGCATCGGCGTGTGATCGGAAAAGCCGAAGGTTTTCAGCCCGCCCTGTATGGCGTTTTGAACATATTCTTCTTCCGTGCCGGTGGCATGATTGCAGCGGTACGTATGTGCGTGCAGGTTGCAGACCATCGGAATGGCCGGATTGGAATTCAGATACTGTTTTGCCTGTTCGCTCATCTCAGCAGAATTCTCCGACGACCGCACTGATGTCCTTGTTGTCTGCCCGTCCCTTCAGTTCGGGGATCACAGTCTTCATGATAGCGCCCCGGTTTTTGCCGGCGCACAGATCCGCGTGATTTTTTACGAGATAATCCCGGATCTCCTCTCTGGTCATGAGCTTCGGCAGGTATTCGCCGATCACATCGCAGCGGAACTGATACTCTGCCTTGAGTTCTGCGCGGGAATCCGGGCAGGTGTCCAGCTGATCCTTCGCCGCGTGGTATTCCTTCAGAATTGCCCGGTTTACGATATCCTCTGTGATGTTGTCCCGGGATTCCTCATCGATTGCAAGCTTCTTCACTGCAGAGACGAGAGATGAAATCGCATCCTTGCGGGGTTTGTCATGTGCCTTCATAGCGGCAATCATATCTTTCTGCAGTTTCTCAAATGTCATGAGTGCCTTCCTTTCACGACCGGACGCGCCGGCGCAGATCCTGTGCGGAAAATTAGCATACCGTATTTGAAACGTATGCGGTCCGGCGCAGTTTGTCGGACTGTCTGACCGGACATGGCCGCACAGCCTTTATTTTATCATGTCAGTGCATTGGATTCAAGGATGGAGCCCGTCCCGGACGCTGCGGATGCCGTAATCATTCCGTGTTTCGGAAATCAGAGCACTGTGCTGTGGATATGCTGCATGACAAATGGAAGTGTCCTGTCTGCAGCGCAGGCAATGCGGCGGTTCACCGTTGCTGCCGCCCGGCGGATGACGGTGCTGCAGGATCCGTGCTATAATGAAAGACAGCGGCCATGGCCCGTAAACAGAGAGGCTGACATGGCCTGAGGATTTCCATCCGGGAAGGGAGCGGAGCGCGCATGAGAAGAGACAAGATCAATTATTATCTGGATCTGGCGGATGTGGTGAGCAAGCGGGGGACCTGTCTTCGCAGGCGCTACGGTGCCGTGATCGTCAAAAATGACGAGGTGGTCTCCACCGGCTATGTAGGTGCACCGCGGGGACGCAAAAACTGCTCGGATCTGGGCTGGTGCATCCGCCAGCAGCTGAAAATCCCCCGGGGAGAGCGGTATGAGCTCTGCCGCAGCGTCCACGCGGAGGCCAACGCGATCATCAGTGCGTCGCGGGATCAGATGATCGGCAGCGCGATGTATCTGTCCGGCAGAGAGGTCGATACCGGTGAATACATCAAGAATTCCTGCAGCTGCTCGATGTGCAAGCGGATGATCATCAACGCCGGCATCGAAACCGTCTATATCCGGGACGATGAGGATCATTACCGCACCATCCATGTGTCCGACTGGGTGGAGAAGGACGAATCCCTGACCGGGCAGTTCGGGTACTGAAGGAGGCGGAAACTCCCGCGCAGATCGGTTCGTGCCGATTTGTGTCGACAGCGGCAGCGGTCACATCCCGCAGGAACCGGCGGATTTCCCGCGCAGTCCGTTCTGCAGAATTTCGTTGAGAATGATGCGGCTTTATGGTACAATCAATCAGTATGCGGATTTCTCAGAGGCGCAGCGATGCCGGCCGGATGAACGCCGGGTCTGCGGTGCGCCGCCAGGAGCAGGACAGGAGGTTTCCATGGCAGGTTCTACAGATTTGTATATCAGCCCTTTCTGTGAGCGGTATGCCAGCAGGGAAATGCAGCACATATTTTCGGAGGATGTGAAATTCTCCACATGGCGCCGCATGTGGGTCTATCTGGCCGAGAGCGAGAAAGAGCTGGGCCTTCCGATCACCGATGAACAGCTGGATGAGATGCGGGCACACATCTACGACATCAACTACGATGTCGCGCGGGCACGGGAGAAGGTTGTCCGCCACGATGTCATGTCCCACGTCTATGCCTACGGGGTTCAGTGCCCGAAGGCTGCCGGGATTATTCATCTGGGTGCGACGAGCTGCTATGTGGGCGACAACACAGATCTGATTGTGATGCGTTCTGCCCTGCAGCTGGTTCAGAAAAAGCTTCTCAGCCTGATGAAGGAGCTCGCGGATTTTGCGGACCGGTACAAGGATCAGCCGACCCTGGCATTCACCCATTTTCAGCCGGCGCAGCCGACTACGGTCGGAAAGCGCGCCTGCCTGTGGCTGCAGGATTTCCTGATGGATTTTGAGGATATCTCCTATGTCATCGACAGCCTGAAGCTTCTGGGATCCAAGGGAACAACCGGCACCCAGGCTTCCTTTATGGAGCTGTTTGACGGGGATGAGAGCAAGGTCCGGCGGCTGGATGAGATGATCGCCGAAAAGGCGGGCTTCCCGGGTGTCTACCCGGTGTCCGGACAGACCTACAGCCGGAAGATTGATTTCCGGGTTCTTGCGGTCCTGTCCGGAGTGGCGCAGTCTGCCCACAAGATGTCTAACGACATCCGCCTGCTGCAGCATCTCAAGGAAGTGGAGGAGCCCTTCGAGAAAAATCAGATCGGATCGTCCGCGATGGCTTACAAGAGAAATCCGATGCGCTCTGAGCGCATTGCCTCGCTGGCCAATTATGTGATCTCGGATGCGATGAATCCGGCGCTGACCGCCTCCACTCAGTGGTTTGAGCGCACGCTGGATGACTCCGCAAACAAGCGCATCAGCATCCCCGAGGGCTTTATGGGGGTGGACGGCATCCTGAACCTGTGTCTGAATGTGGTGGACGGACTGGTGGTGTACCCGAAGGTCATCCATCGCCATCTGATGGCGGAGCTTCCGTTCATGGCGACGGAGAATATCATGATGGATGCGGTGAAGGCCGGCGGCAACCGGCAGGAGATTCACGAGAGAATTCGCGAACTCTCCATGCAGGCAGGGCGCGTCGTCAAGGTGGAAGGCGGGGAGAACGATCTTCTCGACCGCATTGCGGCGGATCCGTCGTTCCACCTGACCCGTGAGCAGCTGCAGAGCGTGATGGATCCGGCCAGGTACACCGGCCGTGCCTCGTCCCAGGTGACGGAGTTCCTGGAAGAACATGTCCTTCCGCTTCTGGACCAGCATCGGGAAGAGCTGGGCGTCCGGGCGGATATCAATGTCTGATCCGGAATGCATTCCGGATTCCAGATTCATAAAAGATCCGGAGGCTGCCGGACGGAGCGCAGTACATGATCCCGGGCGGCCGTTCCGGACGGAAGCGTAAAGCGCGTGCCGGCAAAGCGCGGTGCCGCCGGCACGATATTTCATTTCAACAACAGTAAAGGAGAAGCCTGCTATGGTTAGAGCCATTGTCGGCGCCTGCTGGGGCGACGAGGGAAAAGGAAAAATCACGGATATGCTGGCGGAGACATCAGATATTGTGGTGCGCTTCCAGGGAGGAAGCAACGCCGGCCATACGATCATTAACAATTACGGACGCTTTGCCCTGCATCTGCTCCCGTCCGGTGTATTCTATCACCACACGACGAGCATCCTGGCATCCGGCGTTGCGCTGAATATCCCCTATTTTGTGAAAGAGCTGAAGAGCCTGACCGATGCCGGCGTGCCGAAGCCGAAGATTCTGGTCTCTGACCGTGCGCAGATCCTGATGCCCTATCATGTCGCACTGGACACCTACGAGGAGGACCGTCTGGCCGGCCGCTCCTTCGGTTCCACGCGTTCCGGCATCGCGCCATTCTATTCCGACAAGTATTCCAAGATCGGATTCCAGGTGAGCGAGCTGTTCGGCAGCGAGGCGGATCTCCGCGAAAAGACGGAGCGCGTGTGCACGATTCACAATGCGGTGATCGAAAATCTCTATCACAAGGAGCCGCTGAAGCCGGATGAAATCTATGCGACGCTGATGGAGTACCGCGACATGATCGCGCCGTATGTCTGCGATACCTCCCGGTTCATCAATGAGGCGCTCAAACAGGGCAAAAATGTGCTGCTGGAAGGACAGCTGGGCACCCTCAAGGATCCGGACAATGGCATTTATCCGATGGTCACCTCCTCTTCTCCGCTGGCCGCGTACGGCGCAGTCAGCTGCGGCATCGCGCCGTATGAGATCCAGGATATCACCTGTGTGGTCAAGGCCTATTCGAGCGCGGTCGGCGCGGGCGAATTCGTCAGCGAGATTCACGACGAGGCGAAGGCAGATGAGCTTCGGCACCACGGCGGAGACAAGGGCGAATACGGCGCAACGACCGGCCGTCCGAGAAGAGTCGGCTGGTTTGACGCGGTCGCAAGCCGATACGGCTGCCGCGTGCAGGGTGCGACGGAGGTTGCGCTGACGGTGGTGGACTGCCTCGGATACCTGGATGAGATTCCGATGTGTGTGGGCTACGAGATTGACGGCAAGGTCGTCCGCGATTTCCCGAACACCTCCGAGCTGAAGAAGGCAAAGCCGGTCTGGAAGACCTTCCCGGGCTGGAAGCAGGACATCCGCGGCATCCGGAATTACGATGAGCTTCCGGAGGCGTGCCGCACCTATATCGAGGCGATTGAGAAGGAGCTGGAGGTTCCGGTCAAGATGGTCTCCAACGGACCGGAACGTGAGGACATTATCTACCGTTGAAAAGACAGCTCAAACGGTCATGACAGCGGCGGATGCCAGCGCGGATTTTGAGAGTGCGCGCTGAGGCATCCCGCGGTCAGATCATCCCGTGGTAACGGCAGGCAGAAGACGGCCGCCGCGCTGTGGTCAGTCACAGCGCGGCGGCTTTTCCTTTCCGGAGTCACATGTGGGAAAACCGCGGCTTCAGCCGCGGGGTGGATGTCAGACGTCAGACAGGAGAGCGAACATGGCAGTGAACTTTGTCTTTGGCAGTGTATCAGACCGCCCGGCCGGACCGGTGCAGAGAAGGATCTTTTCCGAATCCCGCCGGAGTCCGGAAAAGATCTTTTATGTGCTGGTTCCGGAACAGTCCACCCTCCAGGAAGAGCGGGCGTGGATGACGGCTTCCCCGGATCATGTCCTGGCCAATATCCAGGTGGTCAGCTTTACCGGGCTGGCTTACCGGGTCCTGGACGAGCGGGAGGTGTCCCCGGGGACGCTTTTGGACGACACCGGAAAAGCGATGATTCTTCGCCGGATTCTCCGGGAGAAGGCAGATGCGCTCCCCTCCTTCCGCCGGGAACAGGACAAGCCGGGTTTTGCGGGACAGCTTGCGCAGGCCATGGATGAACTTTCCCTGTCCTGCGCGGAACCTGCCCTGCTCGATCAGATTCTGGCGGATGCGAAGCTCCCGCAGAGCCTGTGCGGGAAACTGGCGGATCTGTCCGCGGTGCGGGAGGAATTTACCCGGCAGCTCGGGACGAAGTACAGTACCGCGGAATCTCTGCTGGAAAAACTTGCGGCGCTGATCCCCGCATCCTCCCTGTTTTCGCACTGTGAGGTCGTGGTGACCGGCTTTACAAGTTTCCGGCAGCGCCAGATGCGCGTAATCGAACAGCTGATGCTCCGCGCGGAAAACATGACCGTGATCGGAAACTGCCGGATCGCAGGCGGGCGTCCGGATCTGGCACATTTTCCAATGTTCGCCCAGACCCTGCGGGAGATCAGGGAGCTTGCGCAGAAATACGGCATTCCGTTTGCCGGCCGGATGCCGGAGGAAGGATCCGCGCGGAGCTTTCCGGCGGAGCTGCACTTCCTGGAACAGACGCTGTTCCGCCCGGAGGAGCCCGCCTGGCCCCGGGAACCGGAGCGGATTTTCATGGTGCGGGCAGCCGACCCGGAGGAGGAAGTGCGCTTTGCCGCTGCCATGATCCGGAAAACTGTGCGGGAAACCGGCTGCCGGTACAATGAGATCGGGCTTGTCATCGGAGATTCCGCCGACTATCGGAACCTCCTCACGGGAACCTTCGCGCAGGCCGGGATTCCGCTGTACCTGGACCGGAAGAGCCGGCTGAGCGAAAACCCGCTGGCCGAATATATCAGCGCTCTGCTGCAGGCCATGCAGGAGGATTTCAGCTATCCGTCCGTTCTCTGTGTCCTCCGGAACCCGCTCTGCCCGATTGATCCGGAACATGCGGATCTTCTCGACAATTACCTGGTCGCCTCCGGCATCCGCGGCCGGTCCGCCTATGAGAAGGACTGGCCCTGGCGTTTCGGACACATCACCGAGGAAAAGCTGGCGCAGGTCAACGCAGTCCGCGCAGAGGTCTGCGATCTGTTCCGGCCGCTGTGTGAAGCGTTTCTGCCGCGGGACAGGGAGGAGAGCGTCAGCGTCCGGGACGGCTGCACCCGGCTGGTCCTCTTCCTGGAGAGCACCGGATGCCCGGAAAAGATGGAAGAGCTGCGCCGCCATTTTGCAGATGCCGGTGATGTGGTCCGCGAGAGCGAATACCGCCAGGCATACGAAGCGGTGATGAATCTTCTGGATCAGACCGTCGGGCTGATGGGGGAGGACCGGCTGGAACTGTCCCTTTTTGCGGAAACGCTGACCACAGGATTCGAGGCCATGAAGGTTGGTACTGTCCCCGTAACGTTCGACCGGGTGGTTGCGGCCGATCTGGAGCGCTCCCGGATCCAGAATGTCCGGCTTCTCTTTTTCCTGGGGGTCAATGATGGTGTTCTCCCCGCGGGACATGATGCCGGCGGCATTTTAACCGATGCCGACCGGGAACTGCTCCGGGAGGCAGGGCTTCCCCTGCTGCCGACCGCGGCGGAACGGGAGTTTCAGCTGGAAGAGTACCTCTGCCTGATGTGCTCCAGGGCCTCGGAGAAGATTCTCTTTTCCTGCGCGCTGCGGGGCAGGGACGGGAAGGAAATCCGTCCCTCCTGGCTGTTTTCCGAGATGACCCGGCTGTTTCCCGGCCTTCGGATCAGGACACCGGGGGAAGTGATTTCCGGGGCGGACCGGCTGATCAGCCCGGGGGATGCGCTGCGTGTCTTTGTGGAGGAAATCGAAAAAAGCCTGACCGCGGCGGAGCGCAGCACAGCGCCCGTGGAAACAGCCTCAGCCGAAACAGCCCCGTCTGGAAGTGCACCTGCCGGGATAGAACCGGACTGGCAGAGCATTGCCAAATGGCTGTACCGGAACAATCCTGCCCTGCTGTCCCGGACGATCGAGGGACTGACCTACCGCTGGCAGCCACGGCGGCTGACGGTGCAGACGGCGCGCGCCCTGTTCGGGCGGGAGCAGGAGATCCGTGTGACCGGGCTGGAAGACTACGCCGCCTGCGCCTACCGGCATTATCTGCAGGCAGGTCTGGGACTGCAGGAACGCGTGCGGCCGTCGGTCCGGGCGGCGGATCTCGGCACGGTCTTTCACGATGCCCTGTCCGAGTTCTTTTCCGTACTGCGGGAACAATCCCTGGACTTTGCTTCTCTCACGGAGGAGGAACTTCGGGATCTGGCGGAGACCTGTGTGCAGAAAGCGGTGGAAAAGCAGGCAAATCCCGTCTTTGCCGCCAGCGCGCGCGGGCGGTATACCGTCCGGCGCGCCGCGCGGATGACAGGCCGCACCCTCTGGGCGCTGCAGCAGCAGTGGAAGAGCGGGCAGTATCAGCGCACGTTTTCGGAGTATTCCTTCTC
This sequence comes from uncultured Lachnospiraceae bacterium, assembly GCA_900315495.1. Lineage (GTDB taxonomy): Bacteria > Bacillota > Clostridia > Lachnospirales > Lachnospiraceae > Anthropogastromicrobium. The sequence continues at coordinate 6,761 of OMZJ01000172.1, read as the reverse complement.
GCGCGCCCGGAACAGTTCAATCCGCATTCCGCTGTCGGACGGATCTTCGGCGGATCTGGCAGGCCGGTCCGACCGGATGGATCTGGCAGAGACAGCGCACGATCTCTATGTCAGGATCATCGACTACAAATCCGGTCATGTGGAATTTGACGCCGGCAGAATCTATTACGGGCTGACGCTGCAGCTTCTTCTGTACCTCGACGCCCTGTCACAGATGCTGCAGAAATGGTATCCGGACAAGACCGTCATCCCGGCCGGTGCGTATTACTATGATCTGGCAGACCCCCTGATCGATGCCGCCGGGGCGGTGGAAGACCTTGTGGAGACAAAGCGGCTCCGGGAACTCCGGATGACCGGCATTACCTCAACGGAAGGGGCCAGTGTCTCCCTGGCCGATGCGGACGGAACGGGAAACGTGGTGAAGGGCCTGGAAGAAAAGAAGGATGGAACGCTGAAGGCTTCGGCGAAGGTTGCCGACAGGCGGCAGATGCAGTGGCTGATTCGCCTGGCCCGGAGACGGGCCTCGGCGCTGGCGGACCGGATGTTTCAGGGGGATATCACTGCGGATCCGAAGGAGTATGGTGGGCTGAATCCCTGCGATTTCTGCGATGCCCGGGAGAGCTGTGACTTTACGCCGGGATCGGACGGCTGCCGTGTGCAGGAGCTGGAAAAGCTGACCCTGTCGGATTTGTGGAAGAAAGAGGAGGAAGAAGATGGCAATCACGTGGACGGAGGATCAGAATAAGGCGATCACGCTGCGGGACAGAAATCTTCTGGTCTCCGCGGCCGCAGGAAGCGGTAAGACAGCGGTGCTGGCGGAGCGCATTGCCCGCGCGGTGACGGATCCGGACCATCCGCTGTCCGTGGACCGGATCCTGGTTGTGACGTTTACCCACGCGGCCGCGGCGCAGATGCGGGAGCGTGTCACCGAGGCACTGCGGGAACGGCTGCACCAGGATCCGGACAATGCGCTGCTCCGGCGGCAGCTGACCCTGGTGCGGCAGGCAAAAATCACAACCATCGACAGCTTCTGCCTCTCGGTGATCCGGGAACAATACGCCAAAATCGGGCTGGATCCGTCGTTTCGGGTTGCGGACGAGGGAGAAATCCGCCTGATCCGCGAGGATGTTCTGCAGGCACTGATGGAGAGAAAGCTGCAGGAGAAAGATCCGGGCTTTCTGTATTTTTATGAGACATGCAATCCCGGCCGGGATGACGCGCGGGCGGAGCGCCTGGTTCTTGGCCTGTACGATCTGGCAGAGGCCAATCCCTGGCCGGAAGAATGGATTGCGCAGTGTCAGGCGCAGTACGAAGCGGAAAAGTCGGAGCAGATCTTCGCATTCGGATGGATGCAGAAACTCTGTGAGAGGACGGCGCTTCTTCTGCGGGAGAGTGCGGCGGCAGAGGAACGGCTGGCGCAGACGGCCGGACAGGAAGGGCTGACAGGCCTTGCGGCAGTTCTGTCCGGCGAGGCGGCGCAGATTCGGGAGAGTGCGGGACAGACCGGATACGTCCCGATGCAGGCGGCAATCCGTAAAATCTCCTTTGGCAGAAAACCCGCGATGAAAAAGGATCACCCCGGGGCGGCCGCGGCGGCTGCCCTGTGGGAAGCCAGAGGAAACCTGAAAAAGCAGGTGGAGCAGATCCGGGACGATTATTTCTCTGCGGATCCGGACGAAATGCTGCGCCTGCATCAGCTGGCCGGTCAGGCGGCACTGCCCCTGACGGACCTGACGCTGGAATATATGCGGGATTTCACGGCAGAGAAGAGGCGCCGGGGAATTCTGGATTTCGGGGATGTGGAGCATCTGGCGCTGGAAATTCTGACGGTGCGTGAAAATGGCGCGGCGGTTCCGACGGAGACCGCCCGCGAATATGCCCGCCGCTTTGACGAGATCATGATCGATGAATATCAGGACAGCAACTATGTGCAGGAACAGATCCTGACCGCGGTTTCCGGGGAGCCGGAGGGACATCCCAACCGCTTCATGGTCGGGGACGTGAAGCAGAGCATTTACCGCTTCCGCCTCGCCCGTCCCGAGATATTCATGGAAAAATACGCGTCATATTCCGCGGAGGACCGTCTCTATACGAAAGTAGAACTGAGGCAGAACTTCCGGAGCCGCACGGAAGTCGTGACGGCGGTCAATTTCCTGTTCTTCCGGATAATGCAGGAGAAACTGGGCGGTGTGGAGTACACGGAGGACAGCGCGCTGTATCCGGGGGCTTCCTATCCGGAGACCGCGCCGGAACAGACCGGCCGGGCAGGCGGCCCTGCACGCCTGATTCTTCTGGATACCGGCGATGCGCCGGCGGCAGAGGAACCGGCGGATTCCGTCGGGGGCAGCGGTGCATTCGGCCCGCGGCCGGCTTCTGACGGAGCGGACGATGCATCCGGATATCAGGCGGCGTTCGACGGGGAAAGCGGTGCAACCGGACCGCAGGCGGCATCGGGTCCGGCAGACGGAATATCCGGGGTACCGGAAGGTGACGCTCCCGCGCGAAAGACTGACCGGCAGCTGGAGGCCGCCCTGGCGGCGCTGGAGATCCGCCGCATCACGGATCCCGCGACGGGTTCTCTGGTCAGGGGAAAGGACGGCACGCTCCGCCCCGCGGAGTATGGCGATATCGTGATTCTTCTGCGCACCATGACCGGATGGGCGGATGATTACACGGCGGTGCTGAAGGAATACGGCATTCCGGCGGTCGCGGATTCCGGGACCGGCTATTTTACCGCGCCGGAGGTCCGGACAGCCATCAGCATGCTCAAGATCATCTCCAATCCGGTCCAGGATCTCCCGCTGGGAGCGGTTCTTCTGTCCCCGGTCGGAGGCTTTACGGCGGAAGAACTGGCAGAGATTCACCTGGCGGCACCGGAGGAGAATACGGACGGCCTTTTCGGTGCGCTGAAGGCATACGCGGCGCAGGAATGGTCCGGGGCTGCCGGCCCGGCGAAAAAACCTGCAGCACAGACCGGAAGCTCTGCGGACAGACATGCGGCGGAATCCGCCGTTTTGCCCGATGGACGAGCGGGAACGGCCGGAAGTGGGAAGCCCTCCGCGGATCCAGAACTTTCCGGCAGGGTTTCAGCATTCCTGGACAGGCTGAATCATTTCCGCAGGAAAGCGGGAATCCTGCCGCTGCATGAATTCATGGACCATCTGCTGACGGAAACCGGTTATGCGGACTATGTGGCCTCGCTTCCCGGCAGCCGGCGCAGGACGGCGAACCTCGCGATGCTCCGGAAGCGCGCCGAGGAGTTTGAATCCACCAGCTACAGCGGCGTGTTTGAATTTGTCCGCTATCTGGAGCGGCTCAACCGGTATGAGATCGATTTTCCGGAGGCGGCGGAGGCCGGGACCGACCACGCGGTTCATATCATGAGTATTCACAAGAGCAAGGGACTGGAATTCCCGATAGTGATTCTGGCCGGTGCGGGGAAGATGTTCAACCGGCAGGACTCCAGAGCCTCGGTGGTACTGCACCCGGACTGGGGTGTCGGCATGGATGCGGTGGATCTGGCATCGCGCACGCGGTTCCCCGGGCTGATGAAAAAAGCCCTGGCACAGGATCTGGGGCTGGAAAATCTCGGGGAGGAACTGCGCGTCCTATACGTGGCGATGACGCGTGCCAAGGAGCAGCTCGTCATCACCGGGGCCAGGAGGAAACTGTGGGATTGGCTCCGCCTGAAATACAAGCAGGCAGATCCGCAGGCGGACAGGCTGAATTTCCGGGAACTCGGCGGCGCCTCCTGCTATCTGGACTGGATCATCCCTGCGCTTGCCGGAAACCAGTGTATGAAAGAGGTCTGGAAGCAGGCAGGGGTGGATCTGAAGGCGCCGGGAGGAAGCTTTCGCGCGGAGTCCGGCTTTGCCGTGGAAACCGTGGATTCCGGGCAGATTCTGACGGCCGGCGAGGCTAGAGGGCTCGACCGGGCGTTCCTGCGGGAGGAGATCCGCCGGGCAGCGGCGTCACCTGCGGAGACAGCCGCGGACCGGCTGGCCGCAGAGAGGCTTTCCGAGGACAGCCACTACGATGACATGTACCGCATGCCGTCCTCCCTGTCGGTCTCGGAAATCCGTCAGGAAACCGCGGATGCGGAGAGAGCAGCTGAGCCGTTCTCACTGACGGCAGAAATCGGCCCGGCGTGGCCGTCTGCCGGGGAAAAACTGCCGGGTGTGTCAGATTCTGGGGAAAGGCGGTCGGATGCATCGGATTCCGGGAAAGCGATGCCGGGTGTGATGGACTCCGACAGGGAAAAATCAGGGAAGGCGGATTCGGATCCGACCATCACAGGGAAACGACCTGCCTTCCTGCAGCCGGAGGGGCCGGTGCAGGGTGCGGAGAGAGGAACGCTCTATCACTATCTTCTCGCACACCTCACCCCGGAATCGGGGAAGCCGCTGGAGGAACAGATGCAGGAACTGAAAAACCGCGGACTCCTGTCAGACAGAGAGATCGCCGCGGTCCGATGCGCCGATCTGGACGCCTTTTATCAGTCCGATCTCGGGCGGCGCAGCCGGGCCGCTGCGCAGAAGGGGCAGCTGCACACGGAATATCCGTTCTGTCTCGGACTGCCGGCCGGGGAGGTGTTTACCGGACAGAAGGACCGGAAACCTCTTCGCATGGATCCGGATGCCCTCGTGGAAGTGCACGGAATCATCGACGCATGGTTTATGGAAGGGGATTCCGTCATCCTCTACGATTACAAGACCGATCATATCGGCGGGCCCGGCTGGGAAGAACGCCTGGCAGAGCACTACCGCGTGCAGCTGTCGCTGTATGCGAGGGCGCTGACGGCCATGACCGGGAGAAAGGTCACGGAGTGCTATCTGTATTCCATCGCGGGACGGAAGGCGATCCGAATCATGGTCTGACCGGAAGAACGCCTCTGTCAGCTGCCAGCCATAGTGACCGCACGGCCTGCGGGGATGATCTGACGGCCCTGTTTCTGAAAAAAGTGACAAACAGAGGAAAGCGTGCTATACTCCAAAACAGTATTGGCTTCTGCAAAGCCAGCAGCGGCCGTTAAAAAATCGGGCATGCCCGTTGATGCGGAGGAAAAACGCATGGATCAGTATTGTATCGGGGTAGATGTCGGCGGTACTTCTGTGAAGTTCGGCCTGTTTTCCGGTGAGGGAGACCTTCTGGAGCGCTGGTCGATCCGAACCCGCACTGCTGAGAAGGGGAAATACATTCTCGGTGACATCGCCGAATCCATTGCTTCCAAGATGGAAGAGAAAAATCTGAGGAGAAATAATCTCATCGGGATCGGCATCGGCATTCCGGGGCCGACACAGAGCGACGGCTACGTGGAAGTCTGTGTGAATCTCGGCTGGGAGGATCTCAACCCGGCGAAGGAACTGCAGGCACTGCTGGGCGTTCCGGTTTTCGCGGGCAACGATGCCAATGTGGCGGCGCTCGGCGAGATGTGGAAAGGCGGCGGCGAGGGCTACCGGGATGTGGTTCTTTTCACACTGGGGACCGGTGTCGGCGGCGGCGTGATTCTGGACGGAAAGATTCTCGCCGGCCACAGGGGCCTTGCCGGGGAGCTGGGGCATATCACGGTCAATCCCGACGAGCCGGAAGCGTGCAACTGCGGCAACCACGGATGCCTGGAGCAGTATGCCTCCGCGACCGGTGTGGCGAGAGTTGCCGCGAAGATCCTGCGGGAGAGCAGCAAAGATTCCGCACTGCGCGGACTGCGCCGTTTTTCCGCGAAGGATGTGTTCGATGCGGCCAAGAAGGGAGATGAGCTTTCCCTTCAGGCGGTGGAAGTGCTCGGCAAATATCTGGGACGGGTGTGCGCGACGGTTGCGCTGACGGTCGATCCGGATGTCTTTGTCATCGGCGGCGGCGTGTCCAAGGCCGGGCCGATTCTGACCGACGTGATCTCCAAATATTATAAGTTTTATACACCGCTGACGGAGAAAAAGGTTCCGGTGGTTCTGGCGGAGCTGGGCAATGACGCCGGAATCTACGGCGCGGCCCGGATGGCGCTGGATCACTGAAGACGCGCGGTGTGCGGCGGCGTCCGGTCTGTCGGGACGGATGCGGGTCTGTACCCGCGGCGATGGAGGAATGACGGATGAATATTGTATGCCTGGATCTGGAAGGGGTGCTCGTACCGGAAATCTGGATTGCATTTGCAAAAGAGAGCGGAATTCCCGAGCTGTCCCGCACGACACGGGATGAACCGGACTATGACAAACTGATGAAGTTCCGCATTGCGGTGCTAAAGGAGCACGGGCTGGGGCTTCGGGAAGTGCAGGAGACCATCGCCCGGATCGCTCCGCTGCCCGGCGCCAGAGAATTTCTGGATACGCTCCGCAGCCGGACACAGGTCATTATCCTTTCCGATACCTTCGAGCAGTTTGCAAGCCCGCTGATGAAAAAGCTGGGCTGGCCGACGATTTTCTGCAATACGCTGGAGGTTTCCCCGGACGGACAGATCACCGGCTTCCGGATGCGCGTAAAGGACTCCAAGAAAACGACGGTGAAGGCACTGCAGTCAATCGGCTTCGAGACGATCGCCAGCGGGGATTCCTACAATGATCTGGGAATGATCACGGCCAGCAAGGCGGGATTCCTGTTCCGCACCACCGATCAGATCCGCAAATGTTATCCGCAGATTCCGGCCTTTGAGACTTACGATGATCTGCTGAATGCGATTTTGAAAGTCCTGTGAATGAAAAACGAATGATAAAAGTATAAGAGAGGGTGTTTGACATGAGTCAGAAAAAGGTGGATGAATATAAGAA
>OMZJ01000060.1 GCA_900315495.1 uncultured Lachnospiraceae bacterium | reverse complement strand
CAGGATTTTCCCGGCAAGGCTGCGGAAGAGGACGGCGGCCTGCCGGCGGCATCGGGCCGGGCCTTCAGCAGCGTCAGGCGAACCGTGTCTTCGTCGGAACCAGCGGGGGCGGCCAGTTTCGGCAAGTTGTATCTGCTCTTCGTTTGTAGTACAATAGCACTGATGCCGGCATGATCCGGGCAGAAGACGGACCGAGATCAGGAGGAGAAAACCTATGGTTACCATTTACGGATTGAAGACATGCCCCTACTGCGATTATATCAAGGCACAGCTTGCGGGAAAGGAAGATCAGTTTCACTACATCGATATTGGCACCAACGTGAAGTACATGAGCGAATTTATCCGCCTGCGCGACACCAGACCGGAGTTTGACCACAGCAAGGAGATCGGCGACATCGGCATCCCGGCATTTGTGCTGGAGGATGGCAGTATCACGCTGGATCCGGCAAAGGTCGGCCTTGTGGAGTACGGAACCCAGGTGCAGGCCTGCTCTGTCGAGGATCACCGGAATGGAAAACAGGGCTGCTGACGGAAGGAAAACCCGGATGGCAAATGATTTTTCCAAGGGGGAGGTCTGGCGGATTGTGCTGGCGCAGGCGCTGCCGCTGACGCTGGCATCTTTCGTTCAGCTTCTTTACAACGTGGTCGACCGGATTTATATCGGCCATCTGTCGGGAAGCGGCGGCATGGCCCTGACCGGTGTGGGCGTGACGTTCCCGATTGTCACGCTGGTGCTGGCATTTACCATGCTTTTTGCTACCGGCGGTGCCCCGCTGTTCTCCATGGCAAGAGGGGGCGGCGACACCGAGCGGGCCAGCCGGCTGCAGAGCAGCACGCTGACGCTTCTTCTGATCTGCGCGGCGGTCATCACGGCAGTCGGACTTCTGTTCGGCCGGCCGATTCTGTACCTGTTCGGCGCGACGCCGGAGAGCTACCCCTATGCGTCTGCCTACTTTCAGATCTATATTCTCGGAACGCTCCCGGTCATGTTTTCCACCGGCATGAATTATTTTATCAATGCCCAGGGCTTTCCCCGGACAGGAATGCTTTCCACGGTTCTTGGAGCGGGGATCAACCTCGCACTGGATCCGATTCTAATCTTTGCCTTCCATATGGGTGTGCGCGGCGCTGCGATTGCGACTGTGATCAGTCAGGCGGCATCCGCCCTCTGGGTATTTCACTTCCTGACCGGACCCCGGTGCCTGATTCCGATCCGGCGGCCGCAGATGCGCCCGGAACCGCACATGGCCGGACAGATCGTTCAGCTGGGCGCGGCCGGGTTCGTGCAGCAAGGCACCAATTCGCTGGTGCAAATTGTGTGCAACCTGACACTGCGCAGCTACGGCGGCGCGGTCTATGTGGGTGTGATGACCATCCTGAATTCGGTCCGGGAGATCCTGCACCTGCCGATCATGGGGCTGACCACCGGCTCCCAGCCCGTGATGAGCTTTAACTACGGGGCGCGCAAATATGACCGTGTGAAATCGGCGATCCGCTTCAACATGATCGTGGGTGTGACGTTCCTGTTCGGTGCATGGATCGTGGTGCTGCTTTTCCCGCGCCTCTTTGTCTCGCTGTTTACCAGCGATCCGGAGCTGATCCGCCTGGGAATCCCCGCGATGCACCGGTATTTCTTCGGCTTTTTCCTGATGGCCCTCCAGTTTGCCGGCCAGTCGGTATTCACCGCGCTGGGCTATGCGAAGCGGGCGATTTTCTTCTCCCTGTTCCGCAAAGTCATCATCGTCGTGCCGCTTACCATCCTCCTGCCCGCGATCGGCATGGGCGTCAACGGCGTCTTTACTGCGGAACCCATCAGCAATGCGATCGGCGGCATCGCCTGCGCGCTGACCATGTATCTGACGGTTTACCGGAAGCTTGGCACAGAGGCAGAGTCAGAGACCGAGGTCGATGCGTCGCAGAAGGGATAACGGAATCCGGAAGCGGCGGTTCGCAGAAGGCACTTTCCACACCGTCTGATCATGTAAGCCTCCTGCCATGATTGGGACAGCACATGAGACGGGCGAAGCCGCCCGAAGGCGGCAGGGAAGAGTGCATGCCGTGATGGGGACAGCGTCTGGGGCGGGCGGATCTGTTTGGGACGGCAGGAAATATGAACATCCGGAGGAATCGAAGCAAGAGACAGGAAGCATGAATGAATCAAACAGAACAAAGGCGAAATGAGGAGTATCTGATCACGGACGCGCCGCTGCGCGCGCTGGCAGTCTTTGCGGTCCCGATGATTCTGGGAAGCCTGTTTCAGCAGGTCTACAACATGGTGGATTCGATCATTGTCGGCCGGTTTGTCGGACAGAACGCCCTGGCGGCCATCGGTGCTTCCGCCGCGCTGACCGCCGTTTTCATCTGCATTGCAATCGGCGCCGGAACCGGCGCGTCGGTCATTGTCAGCCAGCGCTTCGGGGCAAGAGATTATACCGCCATGAAGCGGGCAGTCCGGACGTCCATCCTCTTTTTTCTGGCTTTGAGCATTGTGCTCGGCCTGGTCGGGCTGGTGTGCAGTGAATCGATCATGCGGGCACTCCATACCCCGGAAGAGGTCATGGACATGGCCGTCATATATCTGAAGGTCTATTTCGCCGGATTTCCCTTCCTGTTCATGTATAACATTCTTTCCTACCTGTACAACGCCATCGGAAAATCCCGGTATCCGCTTTATTTTCTGATCTTCTCATCCATCCTCAATGTCTTCCTGGACCTGTATATGGTGATGACGCTGCGGATGGGGGTATTCGGCGCCGCCCTCGCCACGCTAATCGCGCAGGGCATATCCGCGGTCCTGTCGTTCCTTTTTTTTGTTCGGATGATGCGCAGATATCCGGGAGACGGAACAATGTTCTCCGGAAGGGATCTGAAACAGATGCTTGCCTATGCCATTCCGTCGATGATCCAGCAGTCGACCGTTTCCATCGGCATGATGTTTGTGCAGTCCGTGGTCAATGATTTCGGTGCGGAGGCGCTGGCGGGATTTTCCGCCACCGCGCGGATCGAAAACATCACTTCGGTGGTATTCCTCTCCGTCGGAAACGCGTGTTCCCCGTTTACCGCGCAGAACCTGGGCGCCGGCCGGACGAAGAGAATTCCGGAGGGGTATCACGCGGGGCTCCTTCTGGACGCGGCGTCATCCGTGGTGATCTTTGTCGTGATTGTTCCCTTTGCCCGGCCGCTGGCGGGGCTTTTTCTGGGGGCGGACGGAACGGAGACTGCCTACCGGGTTGCCGTCGACTATATGCGATGGATCGGCATCTTTGATTTCCTTCTGGGCGCGAAAATGGCGACGGACGGTGTCCTGAAGGGAGTCGGCCGGATGAAGATCTTCATGCTGGCCAATCTCTGCAACCTCTCGATCCGTGTGGCGGTCGCCATGCTCTGCGCGCCGCGGTTCGGCATTGCCTTTGTGTGGTATGCGGTTCCCGTGGGGTGGCTCGCCAATTTCCTGATTTCCCACGCGGCGTATCGGAAACTGGCCCGTGAACTGGAAGCGCGTGCCGGGGCAGAGGTACGGTGACTGCTGCGGCACCGGGATGCCGCAGATCGGTGAATTTGCGTTGTTTCTATTGTGCGAAAGCCCAGATTGTTAACCAGAAACAGTATACAAGGTTGACAATCTGGGCGCGCTGCATTATGATTCTTCCGTTGATAAAAAAGCGGCAGGAGCCGCACAGACAGTCACGGAGGAGTGAATGGATACAATAAAACTTGCGGAACAGATCATCGCCGGAAAAAGGCTTGGCAGAAAGGATCTTCCGCTCATTCAGGAGATGATCACCGCAGAACTGGACGGGCTGAACGCGGGTGCGGACCGGATTCGCAGCGCGCTGGTCGGGGACAAGGTTGATCTCTGCACGATCATCAACGGAAAAAGCGGCCGGTGCCGCGAGAACTGTAGATTCTGCGCGCAGTCGGGGCATTACCATACAGCCTGTGAGGAGCATGATTTTCTGGACGAGGAAACCATCGTTGCAGAGGCGCGCGCCAATCAGTCGGAGGGTGTGGACCGCTTCTCTATTGTGGATTCCGGGTACGGGCCGAGACCGGAGGATTTTGAAAAGATTATTCACGCATTCACGCGGATGCACCGGGAGCTGCAGATCGAGCTCTGCTGCTCGCTGGGATTCTTAAGTGCGGAGCAGTTCCGACGTCTCCATCAGGCCGGCGTGACCAGCGTGCACTGCAACATTGAGACCTCGCGGCGCTTCTTCCCGCAGATCTGCACCACCCATACCTTTGACGACAAAATCGCGAATATCCGCCGCGCCCAGGCGGAGGGGCTGTGTGTCTGTTCCGGCGGAATCATCGGCATGGGAGAGACCTGGGAGGACCGCATTGACATGGCGCTGACACTGGAAGAGCTCGGCATCAACTCCATTCCCGTCAACAGCCTGATGCCGATTCCCGGCACACCGCTCCAGAACCTTCCGCGGCTTACCGAGGAGGACATCCTCCGGACCATTTCCATTTTCCGATACATCAATCCGGAGGCGGATATCCGTCTGGCCGGCGGCCGTGCGCTGATGCAGGGGAACGGAATCCGGACATTCACGGCCGGGGCCAGCGCGACGATCACCGGCAACATGCTCACAACGTCCGGGTCCACGATTGCCATGGATCGGAAGATGCTCACCGGCCTCGGCAGGGATGTGACACCGGACTGGACACTGCCCGAAGAAAAGCGAACGGATGTGAAATACCGGTATGAAACGGTATACGCGGAAAAGGAGGCGGCAAATGGCTGAAAATCGTTCCGGAAGAGGGCAGAGAGGACCGCAGGCGCAGGCAGCGAAGCACCCCGGCAGCGACCGGCGGGTGAAATTCATGGCAACCTCCGCACTGATGACTGCGGTGCTGTGCGTGCTGGGCCCCCTGTCCATCCCGATCGGCCCGGTGCCGATTTCGCTGACCAATCTTGCCATCTATCTGATGCTGTATATCCTGGACTGGAAGCGCGGTACGGTGGCCTATCTGCTGTACCTGGCGATCGGTCTCATCGGTCTGCCGGTCTTCAGCGGCTTTACCGGCGGAGCAGCGAAATTAGCCGGGCCGACCGGCGGCTACCTGATCGGATTCATCCCCATGACAATCCTGATCGGCCTGTTTGTCGGGAAATTCAGCGGCCGAAAGATCGCCTGCGTCGCTGTGATGGAGGCTGCCACCTGGATCGCCTACCTCTTCGGCACCGCCTGGTATTCCCGGATGGCCGGCTTGACGTTCTCCGCTGCACTGGCCGTCGGTGTCACACCGTTTATCGCGGAGGATCTCGCCAAGATGATTCTGGCGGCCATCCTCGGCCCGGTTCTCCGCAGGCGCCTGGCGCCGTTTCGTTAATCCGACCGGCGCTGCTGCGGTCGGACGGATCGGCTGCTTCTTCCGGCAAGAGTCGAACGCTGTAAGGACCAGATTATTTCTGTGAGAGGGGTCGGATGCCGTCAGGACATGGTTTTTCCCGCGGCGGGATTCTGTGGTATAATTTCCCTCGAAGGAGTGTGACAAAACCATGGAACTTACAGCGAACGAGATAGAGAAGAATCTGGCGGATGTGCGTGCGCGTGTGGCTGAGGCCTGCGCGAAAGCGGGCAGAGACCCGAAGGATGTTCAGATCCTTGCGGTCAGCAAGACCAAGCCGATGGAAGACATCCGCGCGGCGATGTCGGTCGGGCAGCATGCATTCGGCGAGAATTATGTGCAGGAGATCGACCGGAAGTACGCCGAGCTCGGCGACCAGGTTGAGTGGCATATGATCGGCCATCTTCAGCGCAATAAGGTGAAATATATCATCGACAAGGTCCGGATGATTCATTCGGTGGATACGATTGCCCTGGCACAGCAGATCGAAAAGGAAGCGGAAAAGCACGGTGTGACGATGGATGTGCTTCTGGAAGTGAACATTGCAGAAGAGGCCACCAAGTGGGGGTTCACCGCCGAAGAGGCGCCTGCCGCGGCGAAAACCATCGGTGCAATGCCGCACATCCGGGTCCGGGGTCTGATGACCTCCGCGCCTTACACCGAGGACGCAGAGACCAACCGCGTGCATTTCCGGAATCTTCGGCTCCTAGCAGAGAAAATTCGCGGGGAGAACGATCCGGGGGTGGTCATGGATACGCTTTCCATGGGCATGACGGCGGATTATACCGTGGCCGTCGAGGAGGGTGCGACGATTGTGCGCGTCGGCACGGCGATTTTCGGCGCCCGGAACTATGCGGAAAAATGATCCCGATCCGGTGCGGCCGGCAGGCGCAGATATGGGAAGAAGAAATTACAGTACGTTCCGGCACATAAAAGCATAAAAAATAGAAGGCTCCGCCGTTTCGGCGGAGCCTTTGTTATGGAACAGCTGGATTAAAAAGAGGAAGACTGCAGCACGAAGGCGAACACCCGGTTCATCCCGGAGAGGTATTGCTTCTCTGTGAAATGATCCAGAACAGTCTGACGGCTGTTCTGCTCGAATGGCTTCAGGTCAGTGTGAAGAAGGCATTGATATACTGGTTCCGCGGAATCCTCGCCGGCTTGAAAACAATAGCCATTGACCGCATTGGTGACAATATCCGGGATGCCGGCGTGATCGGTCGTGAGGACCAGCATCCCGTTTCCCATCGCTTCCAGAATGCTGATCGGCTGACCTTCGTTCGGATAGCGGGTAAGAAGGACAAAGACATCGGAATCTCTTAGAAGTTTCCGCTTCTCCTCACCGCTTACAATTCCGTGATAGGTCACATAATCCTGCAGGCGATGCTCCTCGATGAAATGAAAAAAAAGATTCTTTTCGGATTCCTCGAAGAATTTCCCTGCAAAATCAAAGTGGAATTTTCGGCAGCCACCGGATTCCACTCTGTTTTTTTCCAGAACAGCCATGTCCAGAACCTGCGGATACCCCTTGGAGCGGATAAAATTCGATAAATACAGTACATGCTTGATGGGACGCTCATGAATCAGCTCTATTTTCTGCTGAAATTCTTCTGCGCTGATCAGGTACTGGTCATCCACACAGTTCGGTACTACATAGATTCGGTCGTCCGGCAGCATGCCGGAAAAGTTGGAGATCAGAGAATTTCCCAGTACAATGGCGCCTGCGGCAGCGCGGACGGCACGGTAATTGGCATTTTTCTGCCATGGGTACAGATCCTGATCGACCAGATGACGATAATAACCGCCATGGAGGTGAATCAGGCATTTTTTGTGCTGCATGCGAAGCAGGCGGAGAATCATCAGGTCTCTCAGATTGCCGGCAGCCGTCTGGCTGATGGTAAAGTAGAACAGGTCAGCACGGCTCCTCTGAATCTTCAGAAAGTTTGCAGGGAAATCCTTGTTGTCTGAGATATTGACCTTTTCAAACTGATAAACACCATCCCTGTACAAATCTGCATTCAGCGGTGACCGGTACAGCGTATCGACCGCCTTGGAAAGACCGTGAATGGGAGGCGGAAACTGTGCAATAAAGCATATTTTCGGAACTGTCATAAACAGATGTTTTTCCTTTCTGCTTTCAGGGAAGGATCTCGATATATGTTATTATGTGCAATCCGGATCCAGTTATTTTCGGGCAGATCTGCACAGAAATTTCCTCTGTATGATTGTGCGGATTCTGAGTTTTCCAGATCCGCAGCGGCAGCGCAGAGGGTGATTCTATTATAGCCGCTGTCCGTATTGTTTGCAAATGTGCTGAAATTTATGAAAAAATTGTATGGGATTTGACGTTGACTTGACTTTCATTGGTACAACTGTTATAAAAGAAGATATCAATTTATCAGCGCCATTCATTGATTTAATTTAATATTTTTTCTGTTGAATGCTATCTTAGCGTTTCATGTTCAGTGGCGATACAGCAGCCGATGGAACGGTTTCACTATCCCCATGTGATGAGTATCCTGTGATTTCTGCGGTATCGGCCGGTAGCAGGCGGAGTATACATCAGATTGGTGCACGGATCAGGAGTGCCTATGATTACTACGGGGAAGAAGGAAGTTTCAGAAGAAGAACTGCGGGATATTGAAGTCAGAATGCTGAATGAAGTGGATTCCTACTGCAGGAATAACCAGCTGACCTATTACCTCTTTTATGGAACTTTGCTTGGTGCAGTCCGTCATCAGGGGTTTATCCCATGGGATGATGATGTTGATATTGCCATGCCGAGAAAAGATTATGAGAAATTTATCCGCGGGTTTCAGAGTACAGATGGTCGTTATCAGGTCGTGAGCCATCTGAACCGGCGGGATAATTATCTGGCATGGGCGAAAATGGTTGATCAGAAGACAGAACTGCTGGAAGATATCAATCGTCCGATGAAACTCGGGGTATACCTGGATGTCTTTCCCCTGGATTATCTTCCGGCGGATCCGCAGATTATCCGCAGGCAGATGACAAGGGGAAGAAGACTGTATCTTTTGACGCAGACAAAGCAGGTTCGTTTGAGTAGAAAAAGGCCGTTCTATAAAAATCTGATTCTGGCGGCAGGCCGCGCGCTGACCGCGGCGGTTCCGTATGAGGTTATTGTGAGAAAAACATCTGAGAATGCGCAGAAGTATAATACCGCGAAAAATCCTGCCTGCATGGCGGTCATGGTAGGAACCTGCTATCTTCCCAATGAGGTCTGGGATATCCATGATTTTGACGGTACTGTGCTTCTGCCCTTTGAGGGGAAAAAATATCCGGTTCCGTCCGGTTATGATCATATTCTTCAGGTACGATATGGAGATTACCATAAACTGCCACCCGTGGAGCAGCAGGTGACACATCACCTGTTTGACGTATACTGGAAAGAATAAGGGACAGGTGATTGGAATGAAGGTGCTGGTTACCGCGGATATTGATCACAGAATAGAAAAAGAGTTTCCAAACCTTGCGTTTACATATATGGGATACGCACTGGAGGATCACATTCCGTCGAAATACACCGAAATTGTGCAGGCCATTCCGGAGTATGATTTTCTGATCAGTGAATTTGATACGATTGATCGCGGCGTTATTGATGCCGCAAAAAAACTGAAGATGATCATCTGCTGCAGGGGCGGTGTCAATTCGGTGGTTGATATTCAGTATGCGGCTTCTCATGGCATCATGGTCCGCAATACACCGGGACGAAATGCATCGTCGGTCGTGGAATATGTTCTGGCGGTGATCTTTTCCGCCGACCGGCATCTGAGAATGGCTGACCGTCTGGTTATGTCAGAAACACTGCAGCGGCAGAAGTTTGTCCTGCCGGAAAAATACCGGGATACCTTATGGGGCATGGATTCTACGAGTCCTTACCATACGCTCAGAGGAAGAGGAATGCATAATCTCACGCTCGGGGTGATCGGGTACGGGAACATCGGAAAAGCAGTGGTAAATGCGGCGGTTCTGCTGGGAATCCATGTACTGGTATACAACCATCATCCGATCGTGAGCCCGGTTCCCGCAGGGGTAGAAATCGTAGATAAAGATGTACTGCTGAGAAATTCAGACTTCGTGAGCCTTCATGCGAGCAACTGCGGCCATGCGGTTATCATGGGAAGCAGCGAATTCAGTGCCATGAAGGAGGGGGCTTACTTTATTAACACGGCGAGAGGGGACCTCGTGGATGAGACAGCCCTGATCGAGGCACTCGACAGCGGGCATCTGAGCGGTGCGGCGCTGGACGTGACAAGGCAGGAACCGCTGCCTCCGGGCAGTCCGCTGATTCGGGCAAAGAATATATTTATTACACCGCATATTGCCGGCGCGACGGATGAGGTTGTCCAGACCGGTACAGAGATGGCAATCTATCATCTCCGGCAGTACTTATTGAACAGATGGGAGCAGAGCGAATGAGCATCAGTAAAAATATTCTAGTGATTCTCGCCGGCGGCAGCGGAGTCAGATACGGTGCAGATATGCCGAAACAGTATACGTTGGTAAACGGGAAAGAACTGCTCCAGTACAGCATCGATGAGATGCGTAAATCCGAAAAAATGGACAGGCTGTTGGTGGTGCTGAACAACGACCCCGAGGAAATCAGCCGCGTGAAGAGCCTGTACGGAGTTGAGGTGGTGATCGGAGGAACAGAGCGCGCCTATTCTTTTCAGAATGCCCTGGATTATATCCACGACCATTATCCGGAATGTCGGAAGGTTATTTTCCATGAGGCGGCACGGCCGCTTGTCACACACGATGTGATGGATCTGTATTTTGATCTGCTGGATCAGTACGATTATGTGGAGTCGTGCCGGAAAATCAACGATTCTCTTGGCTCCTATGTGGTTCAGGCACCGCGGAGAGAAGACTATTATCTGATTCAGGCGCCGGAGGCATATCGTATCTCGGTGCTGGAACAGTATTATCACTGTGATTCTGATATCTATTTCGCGGCGAACCAGTTCCCGCCGTTTATTCGGGGCTATCAGTACTTTGGCATAAAAAACAACATCAAGCTTACAACGCCGGAAGATCGGTCGCTGATCGAATACCTGATTTCCCATCCCGGATTGCAGAAGAGCGCCTGTCTTGACACCGGAATCAGCGCACGATATGATAAAATGGTAGTCAGATAATTTCCCGATGGAAATTTTGGACTGTCAATTTGCATGTCAATGGCTGAAACGGTACGGACAAGAGCATTCGGATTATTCAACTCTGGAATGCATGTGCTGTGGGATTTCAGCTTTCAGATCATAAGGGCAGGAAGTAATGAAATCAGAGAAATCCAGAGAGGAAAAGAAAAAAATCCTGATTTTTGCACATTATTATGCCCCGGATACAGCGTCAACCGGACAGATTCTTCAGGATCAGGCGGAGGGAATGTGCGACAGATTTGAAGTGACGGTTATCTGCACGGTTCCTTCCTATACAGGAAAGATTGAGAAACGGTATCAAACACAGAGGTTTTATTTTGAAGAGCTGAACGGTGTAAAAATCATCCGTGTTCGGGTTCCGGAGTTTTCGAAAAATAATAAATGGAGCCGCATCCGGAATATTTTGTCCTATTATTTCGGCGCAATGAAAGCCTGCCGGATCGCAGGGGAGCAGGATTATGTTTTTACAATCAGCCAGCCGCCGATTCTGGGAGGACGTCTGGGTGTCCGGGGAAGCAGGCAGAAGCATGCCCGGTTGATTTACTGCATTCAGGATTTTAATCCGGAGCAGATCATGGCGGTCGGATATTTTCATAACCGTTTCATTCTGAATCTCCTGATGAAATTGGACAAAGACAGCTGCCGCCGTTCGGATCTGGTCATTACAGTGGGACGCGACCTGGCGCAGACACTGGAAAACCGTTTTCAGGGAGAGAAAGTCCCGAACTATACTGTGATTAACAACTGGATCGACGAAAAAACAGTATATCCTCTTCCCGACGATGATGCCAGACTCTGTGCCTTTCGGAAACAGTACGGGCTTGAAGGAAAATTCGTCATCATGTATTCCGGCAATATCGGCCTGTATTATGATCTGACGAATCTGATGAAAGTGCTGAAGGAATTCAGAAAAGGTACGACGGCACAGGGGGTCCGGGAACAGGGCCCTGTGACGCCGGGCGGCAGAGAAGTCGTATTTGCCTTTGTCGGAGACGGCTCCCTTCGGGAAGAACTGATGCAATATACGGAGCAGCATCATTTTGAAAATGTCGTTTTCATCCCATATCAGAAAAAGGAAGATCTGATTTACAGCCTGAATGCCGGCGATGTTCACTGGTGTATCAATGCCAGAGGAATCAAGGGAGTCTCCTGCCCCTCCAAGGCTTACGGAATCATGGCTGCCGGGAAGCCGGTCATCGGCGTACTGGAGAACGGTTCTGAAATCCGCATGCTGATTGAGGAAGCGGGCTGCGGACGCTGCTGCGAGCCGGGGGAATATGATCAGATTGCGGAGATCCTCCGGTGGTACATCAGCCATGCCGATACAGAGGAACCGAAACAGATGGGAATCCGCGGAAGGAATTATCTGGAACAGCATCTCACAAAAGAAAAAGCAGTACAGAAATATATCCAGGCAATCGACAGCCTGTGATCAGAAAGCCGGATGATGCCCGGCCTGCCCGGGACATCATCCGGCATTCATTCTGATTCCTCGGAGGAATGAAAACAGATGAACAGCAACTGGTACAAACTGATTCTCCGAATGGCCGGTGTTCAATACGGCCCGGATCTGTTGTTAAAAGGGATTCCTGTAATCTTCAATCAGCGCGGTGCGTCGCTCAGGCTGGGCAGCGGCGTGACCGTCAAGAGCAGCTTCCTGAGCAATCTGGTGGGACTGTATTCCCGAACGATCATTGTCACCAGAGCGCCCGGTGCCGTCATCGAGATCGGAGACCATGTCGGGATTTCCGGTGCGACGATCTATGCAAGAAAAAAGATTACCATCGGGGAAAATACCTGCATCGGAGGCAACTGTAAGATTCTGGACAATGATTTCCATCCGATTGAAGCCGAAGAGCGCAACCGCCTGCTTCGGGAAGAAAATGGCGGGGACAGCGAGACGATTCCTGCGCGGGAAATCCGGATCGGCAAAAACTGCTTTATCGGGTGCAACAGCATTATTCTGAAGGGAACCGTGCTGGGCGATGGATGTGTGGTAGGAGCAGGCGCGGTCGTCAGCGGACGATTTGATGATAACTGTGTGATTGCGGGAAATCCGGCAAAAGTGATCCGGGTTCTGAAACAATAACGGGAACCTTATATATCATACCCCTGTAATCAGAAGACAGACAAACGTGCCGGATGCGGACGATGGAAACGTGTCCGGAGCAGCCTGAAGATTCCATGAACAATCAGTGAGGCAGATGATATGACGATTTCGGTGGTTCTGACAACCTATAATGGCCGGAAATACCTGAAGGAACAGATGGATTCGCTGGCCGGGCAGTCCCGTCCTGCGGATGAAGTGATTATTCTGGATGACGATTCAACAGATGAAACCGTTCCGATGATTCAGCAGTATATTCGTGAAAATCATCTGTCAGGCTGGAGACTGATTCGCCATGAGACCAATCAGGGATGGAAGAAAAATTTCACCGAAGGATTCGATCTCGCAGCAGGAGATCTGATTTTTCCCTGTGACCAGGACGATATATGGTATCCCGATAAGATCGAACGGATGGAATCCTGCATGCAGGAGCATCCGGAGCTGGAGATGCTTGCCGGAAATTATACCATTTTTTTCTCGGAAAAAGATCAGGGACATGGCAGTCAGAAATACCGCGAAAATGGCAGAAAAATGAAGTCTGACGGCAGTCTTGTCGTTCCGGACCTGGATCCAAGGTGGCCATATATTTTGAGACCGGGGTGCGTTACCTGTTTTCGAAAATCATTTTATGAGGCCATTCGGGGAGCATGGGATGTAAGCTATGCCTATGATGCGATTTTGTGGCGGTATGCGAGAATGGATCATGCGCTGGGCATTCTGAATATTCCGGTGATCCAATTCAGAAGGCATGGTGACAATGCGACAAGCTATGCAGCCAGAACGGTAAACAGCCGGGTTGAGACATTTCAGGAATATATTATTTTTCATCAGATTGCAGAAAAGCGTGTGAAGTCAGACAAAGACAGAATCATCCTGCGGAAGGGGATTATCTTCCTGCAGGAGCGGATCCGCTTCTTCCGGACGAAGAGCTTTCCGATCTGGTTAAAGCTTGCTCTCTGCTATCAGCCCTACTATCTTTCTTTCAGCGGCTGTCTGGGTGATCTCTACTATGTGTATCTGGGGAACAGGAAGAGGATTTCCAAATGAACAAGTATATTTCGCTTTTTGAGAAGCAATCCTACATGGATGCACTGGGTTTCTATCTTTCGTCCCTGGACAATCCGGATGTCCCGGTGTGGGATTATGTGATTCTGACTTCGTCCAATGAATCGCAGGCACAGACCTACCGGGCTCAGATTGCGGATCGGTTTCGCAGGCACTGGCTTTCCCCCAGAACGCAGTATGCGGTGATTCCGGATCCCGAGGGGAAAAGAGTCGG
>OMZJ01000091.1 GCA_900315495.1 uncultured Lachnospiraceae bacterium | reverse complement strand
TTCTCGCAGCGCTCCGCAAAGTTTCACGGCTCGCTTAGTTTCTCTGTTTTTTTTATTTAATATTATATTTGCAGAGCAGGATTTTGTCCCCACACAAAAAGGTAGTATATAACGTGTTTTCAAATTAATTTCTGAAAACTACCTGATTGTGTGGGGCGTTTTTTTGCCGGTTCAGGTAAAATGGGATAGAAAATAAGCTGGGGTTGCTTTTGCCTCCGGCAAGCGAGAGGAGTAGAGATTATGTTCTGTTCAAAGTGCGGAAATCCTTTGCCGGATGACGCAAAATTTTGCAGTGCGTGTGGCGCACCTGTAAAGATATCACAAGAGGATTCGCCGGTGCAGCAGCGACCGGCAGGCATAGCGGATGAAGTGGAAAACATCCAAACACCGAAACCGGAGCCGCTGATGCAGGAGCCTAATTTTAATGGGCAAATGGGCTATGGTGCGGCGGCTCCGGTTCAAAAGAAGTCGAAAAAGGGGCTCATCATCGGCCTTTCTCTTGGCGGCGTATTGCTGGCGGTCATTCTTACCGTAGCATTGATTTTTGTGTTCCATCCCAAAGACAACGTTCCTGAATACGGCCAAGGCTCTGTTTCCCTTGGTGCCAGTGAAGTTATTTACGATGACGAATACATTTACTATCTTGGTGAACAGGCAGGGGATCAGGCTTATATCATGCGCATCGGTGATCAGTCGAATTCAAAGCCGGAAATTCTCTATGAATCAGATCAAATAAAGGGTGATGGATGGTCCAAGTATCCGCTGGGAGCGCTGTTCTTATGGAACGATAAGATCTGCTTTCTGGAATGCACAAATGCCACAGAGCAGGGCGACGAGAAATACGAAATTCACTGGATTAGCAAAGACGGCAAGGAGGACGGCACCCTTGTAAGCTATGAGCAGCTCAACACATATGGCGAATTTCCGTCTCAAATAAACAGTATTTACTTCTTTGAAGACTATCTCGTCTTCGGCAACAGATATTTCTTCTACCGGCTGGATCTGAATAGCGGCGAGATGTGTAAACAGGAGGATTTTCTTGACCTTGAGGGGCCAGCCTGCTTTGTAGCGTATAACGACGGATACTATTATTATTTTGTTCCTGATGTGGTGAATAATCTGATGGGAGAAACTCTGTATCGAAAAGCGGTAGATTCTGAGGAAGAGGAAATCGGTAGAGTGCCATCCCAGGACGATGATGACGTGGAGAAGTATTTCTCCTTTATTCCCAAAGGTGACTATCTATATTATGCAGATTCAGACAACATTTACCGATTAAACATTCATGACGGCGAAATTGAAAAGCTTGCATCTTATGAGAGAACATATAACCGATTTGCTCTTAGCGACGCAGGACTCTACTATTTCAGGAATATGTCCCTTTGCCTTCTCGATCTTGAAACGCTGAAGGAAACTGCCTTCGACCTGCCGGAAAGCGTAAGCGGGATTCCTGATTTGATCTATGCAGGCTGGAATGGCGAATGTTGGTTCATCCAGTCGGCTGACAGTTTTGACTATTGTCGTTTCCGCCAGTTCCACCCGAATGGGAGCAACGGATCCTTTGTTTTTTGGGACGGATCTGTTCAGGACGCTTCAATAGATAATCAGGAGACTGTCAATACTACCGTGCTGTATGCGAATGTGATTGACCGAACCATTGCAGAGCATGGCGCTCTCTGGTTTGATGAAGTTGATTATGAATGCTGCGCACGTGGTGTATTCAAAATTGATCTGATGGACTTTAATCAGGATGGCACCGAGGAATTGGTGATGCTCTATAACAATGAAGAGAGCATTTTTCCGTTTGTTGATGTATGGACAGTAAAAAATGGCGAAGCGGTTCAGCTTTTCTGCGAAAGGCAGCAGGAGGAAAACCAAGAAGCTGCCATTAGTAGCCGCATTTATCAAAATGCCGGAAACCTGTATGTTCCGGTATATGATTCTCTGGATCAAAATCCCGTGTATGTTCATTTATATGGCTTCGACGAGAATGGGGAATTTGGAGAGGTTTATCAATATGAAAACAACGCCTTTTATATGAACCAGCTTCCGGATGGGATGGAATTTACGGAATATAACTCAGTTCAGTTCTACGTATGCGACCGTGTCACTGATTACGGAGCACAAAAAAACCTGATGAAGGAATCGCTCCAGACAGATATGGAAGATATCCTAAAACGGTTGGAGCTTGCTGTTCCAGAGAATTCACTGGAGGATACGGTTTCTGCCTACGATTACGAAGGTGATTGGGTATGGAAACGGGAAAACAGCGATATGGAAGGTTCTCTTCACTTGGATGCCGTCGATGCCTCCACTCTTTCAGGAAACCTCAGCTTTTACCGATTGTTTGGAGAACAATTGACGATTACGATATCTGGCCATACGGGAACGGTAACCTCGGAATTTGGTAATTTTGAGGGAACGGCGCGTTTTGAGGCAGGAAATTTATACCTCAGCTTTGAGGATAAGGTTATTTATTCAAGCGAGACAATTTCTGAGGTGTTTGGAACATTGGAGTTCTGTTTCGCACCTGCGAGTTAGCAGGAAATGCATCTCGCTATACAAAAGGCGTGAAGAAGAGGGAGATTATGCAAAGGAAGATTGCAATATTTTTGTCAGTACTCATGTTCATATTCTGTCTGCCGGTTCCTGCCGTGGCGATGTCTGCGCCCGAGGAAGTAACCATACAAACAGAAATCTTCAGCGGTTTTGATATTACAATACCAGGATCCCTTGCGGAGAAATATCGCTGGTCAGAAGGCGGCTATGAGGGGGCCAATTGGATACACTTCTATGATCGATCCCAATTTGATGCTTCAGGCGGAAAGAGCAGCTATGAGGAAGCGGATGAGGAGAAGGGATACCTGTTTAGCATACGTCAGTACTACTACGACGGCGATTATCGTTACGGAATGGGCGATCTCATGTTCTATGAGCTGTTCCAGCCGACCAGAAATGAAATTGTGGCGTTTTACAGCCGGGACGACTTGTCGAGGCTCATGATCCTTTCTGTGGAGTATGCAGATTCTGCTCCGGTGTCTGTGCAAAAAGAGGCCTTGAAAATTGCCGGATATATGACGCCAAATACCGATATATATCTGGAGGATGTGGATGCGAATCCATGGAACCTCAAATTCGCAAATTTTCTCTTAAACGGGCGCTTTCGGAACATGGGACAGGAATATTTTGACGATGCAGAAATACAAGCCTGTCTTTACAACGTTGCGGGGGACGATTACCCGGAGCTGATTATCACCAACGGGGCGGCAGACGGGCAGTCCTCCCAGGCATATATCTATACGTTCAGAGAAAACCAGCAGGTTGAATATCTGCGTACCGCAACAACAGAAGAGCTTGACGCCATGCCTCTGCAGTCTTTTACAGCGATTCGTCAGGGATGGGGAGATTTCCTGAAAGCCTGCGGTTATCAAATTAAATATTTACCTGCGCAAATAAGCTCAACGGACTGGATCGGTACTTACCGGTACGACGATGGAGATCAGGGAGAGCTGTACATCATCAAGGAGTCAGACACCAGCGAGGTGCGCGGCGTTTATGTGTTTCGCAGAGCGGACGGCGGATATGAAAGCCGGGATTTCGTCTGGAGCAAAGAGAACAGCACCACCGCTTCGGAGCCCTTCCAGAACGGTATCGACTCTATCTATTATCATTTGGAAAACAACAGAATTGTTG
>OMZJ01000038.1 GCA_900315495.1 uncultured Lachnospiraceae bacterium | reverse complement strand
GGATAATATAATAGTCAAGACAAAACAGCCGTTGCAGGAACACAAAGCCCGCAACGGCTGTTTTCATTTTCTCTTACGCCGGAAGTTGACCGGGCTGTTTTTGATAGCTGGCGATTTTGACAAAACCTTTTTGAATGTTTTCTGTTCATCAGGGGACAGCTTATAAAAATCCATGCCGAGCATATTAAAAATAACTGCCCACACTTTTCCGAGATAGTCCCCGGAGGATTGAATGGCTTTTCGGATTTCCAGACCCATCTTCTTTGCAAGGGAGTAGTCCGGCGTACTGTCAATGTCATGTTCATGGGCTTTCCGTATATCGTGGAGAATGGCGTCCCATGTTTTGTGCGTCACATGACAGAAAAAATCTTCTTCCTTTACTTCTGCGGCAAGAAGTGTCTGCGAATAGAAATCACTGTCCGCCTGCTTGTATTTCTGAACGATAGTTTGCCGCTGTTCTTCCAAAGATTCATAAAGAGTACGGAAGGTGGAGGTTGCGTGACCATCAATATAAATTTCTGTATCAGTCATAAGCTGCTCAAATTTATCATTGGTTGCAATCTCACATAGAAGCCGGTTGTTGATACGACCGCTTTTCAGAAGCTCCACGGCTTCATCGGTCAAATGTAGTTCAGACAGCGGGGTGTTGATCTGATCTCGGTTTTCTGTCCGGCAAAACAGATAGTCAATGGACACCTGATAAAAGTCTGCCAGTGCAATAAGGCTGCCGTGATTGATTTCTTTGTTATCATCTGATTCATAGCTGGCAAGGGCAGATTTTGAAATACCTGTTTCCCTTGATAGTTCTTCCAGATTTAAGCCTTTGTCCTTGCGAAGCTCCCAAAGGCGTTCCTGTATGGTGGTCGCTCCCTTCAAGGGCGGACACTCCTTCCTGTGGCTGGTTGCCGTTATTATTTTCATTATACCATACCGTTCCGAAATCGTGGAAATTTTCGATTTTGGGGCGGTATTCCTACTTTCTGGACATACGGGAAAGGGTTCAAAAATGAGCTATGATTAAGTCAGTTCATCGATGGATTATTCCAATCGAATGACCGGCCTGATGGGATATGCTCCCCGGCGATGTAGCGCAACGACCTGCGGCAAGGAGTTGGAGGAACCTTGACCGCAGCGAGCGTACCAACGGGAACGAAACGCTGCTGTGAGATTCAGGGGCAGGAACGACATCAGGGAAACCCGGCAGAACTGACATCAAAACGTTACCCAAACATGACAAATCGGCGGGGCGTAGTCTGCCCTGTCCGTGATACTATGGGACTTTTCCAAGCGGCTCTATGGCCGTATTTTCCTTGAAAATCGCCCCGAAACATGACACAAAAAACCGCTATCCGCCCATCTCTACCGTTACAGCTGAAATGGACGGATTTTCTATGATAGGAGGCACCATGCCGAGAATGAGCAAGAAACGGAAGTTGGAGCTGTCCTTCTTCCTCAATGACCGGGGGCGTGTGGCCTACAACGACCTGTGCCGGAAGTGTCAGCATGAGTGCAAACAGAGCTTCCGGGCTGTCGTGATCGACTGCCCCCATTACCTGTCCAAACGAGCCAAGCGAAAGGAGAAAACCGACTAAATGAAATTTGAATTTATGACCGCAGACACCCTTCTGCCGCCCTGTATGCCACTTCCCACCGCCATGCTGCAGCTGCCAATCAGCAGCACCGCAAAGGTCATGTATGCCCGCCTGCTGGACGCCACTCTTGCAGGAGGTACGGAGGATACCAATGGGATACTGTTTGTCTGTTTCCCTATTGTGGAGCTGGCAGCGGCCTTGTCCCGCAGCTCCGTGACTGTCAAGCGTTCCTTGAAAGAATTGGAGGACGCCGGACTGATCCTGCGGGTGCGCCGGGGTGTTGGGGAGCCGAACCACATTTACACGCTGCTCCCCCAAAAGGAGGACTGCCGTAATGAATGAAAAGCTGGAAAAGCTCAACCGGGAGCTTGCCAAAGGCGAAGCCAGACTGCGGCGGGCGCAGCATGAAGAAAAGATACTGGAACACCAGATAAAACAGCTTACCCGGAAGGAACGGACACACCGGCTCTGTACCAGAGGAGCTATGCTGGAAAGTTTCCTGATAAGGCCGGAAGTGCTGACAGACGAGGATGTGATGGACATTCTGAAACAGGCATTTTCCCAAGCTGGCATGAAAGAAGTTGTTTCGGAGAGCGTGAAACGGAGGGTAGCCGGGGAACCCCTTACGGAGTAAGGGCGCAACTATACACCGGTCGAGCCGGTGCGTTGCGCCCTGCCGGGGGCTTCCTGCGGAAAGCGGATGATTGCCAGTACCATTGCGGCTGCTTCCAATCAACACAGGGGAAGCTATACTTCCCCTGCGCTGGCTGCCGCCAGCTACCCTTTTGTGGATTTGCCGGTTGGGAACATCTTGCGCTGCAAGCTGTCCCCAACCGATAAGTTTAACAAAGATCAGCTATGCTTTTCCGAATAAGTGAAGTATAATAAAGGTGACAACAAACTGGAAGCTGTGGAGGCAAAAATATGATAGGACCTAATCCAAACAAAGTATATCCCAATGAAAACATTAAGCAAATCGTATATATCAAAAATGTCATTACTCGCCCCAATATTATCGTTGGCGACTATACCTACTACGATGATGTGAATGGAGCTGAGAAGTTTGAAGACCATGTGACGCACCACTACCCATTCTTGGGAGATAAGCTGATTATCGGAAAATTTTGCGCCATCGCAAAGGATATTGAATTTGTGATGAACGGTGCAAATCATCGGATGTGCAGCGTAACAACCTACCCTTTTAATATCATGGGCGGGGGCTGGGAGCAGTTCACTCCGGCTTTGGAGGACTTGCCGTTGAAGGGCGATACCATTATTGGCAATGATGTCTGGATTGGACAGAATGTCACCGTAATGCCCGGTGTGCATATCGGAGATGGTGCAATTATAGCTGCAAATTCCGTTGTAGCAAAAGATGTTCCTGCCTATTGCATTGCCGGAGGAAATCCGTGCAGAGTGCTCAGAAAACGATTTGATGACGAACTTATATCCTATCTGCTCAACTTGAAATGGTGGGATTGGGAATCAGACAAAATCTTCCGTAACATGGAAGCATTGTGTAGCGGTGATTTAACAAAAATCAGAAGCATTACAGATTGATAAATCATAATTTATCAATCTGTCTATCATCGGGCCACCTTGCCCCGGACTTTCATAACTGAATATAGCCGCCCACCGGTAGCACCATCGAGCAGGAAATCAGAAATGGTTTCCTGCTTTTCTTTTGCCTAAAATGAGGTGGCAAACCACCACCCAATCCAATCAACCACAGAAAGGAGGAAGCCGTTATGCCCTGTCCCCACCATGATATAAAAATCATACAGCGCAGCAACCGCCAGTCAGCCGTAGCCGCCGCAGCTTACCAGAGCGGCGAACGGTTGTTTTCCGAGTACGACCAGAAGCAGAAATACTATGCCGAGAAACGAGGGATCGTCCACACAGAAATCATGCTGCCGCCCCACGCCCCACCGGAGTACGCAGACCGCAATACCTTGTGGAACGCCGCCGAAGCCGTAGAAAAACAATGGAACTCCCAGCTTGCCCGGAGGATCGTACTTGCCATACCGAGAGAAATTCCCCCGGAGCAGCACGCCGACCTGATCCGGGACTATTGCCGGGAGTTTTTCGTTTCCAAAGGCATGATTGCCGATTTTGCCATTCACGATAAGGGGGACGGAAATCCCCACGCCCACATCCTGCTGACCATGCGGGCAATGGACGAAACCGGGAAATGGCTTCCCAAGAGCCGGAAGGTTTATGACCTTGACGAGAACGGCGAGCGTATCCGGCTCCCGTCCGGGAACTGGAAAAGCCACAAGGAGGACACCGTAGATTGGAACGACCAGAAGTACGGCGAGATATGGCGGCAGGGCTGGGCGGCTGCCGCTAACCGCTATCTGGAAGCCAATGACCACCCGGAACGCCTTGACCTTCGTTCCTATGAACGGCAGGGGCTTGATAAAATCCCCACCGTCCACATGGGACCAGCGGTCAGCCAGATGGAGAAACGAGGGATACAGACCAACATCGGCAATCTGAACCGGGACATTACCGCCGCCAACCGGCTTATGCAGTCGATCCGTCAGATGGTGCGCCACCTGAAAGGCTGGATTGCAGACCTGAAGGAGAAAAAGGCCGCCCTGCTGGAAGACTTGCAGGAAGCGAAAGAACCCACCCTGCCGGAGCTGCTGGGCAAATATCTGGATTTGCGCCGGGAGGAGCGCACCGGCTGGACGAGCAAAGGCCAGCTCAAAGGCACTGTAAATGACTTCAACAAGGTAATGGACGCCATCCGCTATCTGCGGGAAAAGGAGCTGTCCACCGTGGAGAGTTTGGACGCCTATCTGGATACCGTCAGCGGGCAGGCCGTTTCGATCCGGGCAGAGATGAAGCCGAAGGAAAAGCGCATGAAGGAGATCGACACCCTGCTTTCCCATATCGCCAACTTTGAAGCCCACAAGCTGGTTCATGCGGAATATGCCGCTATCCGGTTTAAGAAACCAAAGGAACAGTTTGCCGCCGCCCATCGGGAAGAACTGGACGCCTACAATGCCGCTGTCCGCTATTTCAAGGTGCATTTGGAGGGAACCAAGTATAGCACCAAAAAGCTGAATGAGGAACGGACGCAGCTTTCCGGAGAAGTGGCCGAGTACAGGGAACGCCTGTCAGCGGTGCAGGAGGATGTGAAGATTCTCCGGGATGTGCGCCACTGGCTCAATCAGGTGCTTCCGTCCGAGCAGTACCGCCAGACCGCCGAGCCGGGCAAAAAACCGTCCATCCAGCAGGCAGTCAAAGGCCGGGCGCAGCGTATCCGGGAGGAACAGGCCGAGAAACGCCAGCAGCCCCGCACAGAGAAAAAACAGGATATGGAACTTTAACAGGCGCTTGCCATTTTCTTTTCGAGAATGACAGGCGCTTTTCTTATTTTCAGGAGGATTTAGTTGAATGTATTTGAAGCTGTCAAGCAGTCTGTTACCACCCGGCAGGCTGCCGAGCATTTCGGAATCCGGGTGGGACGAAACGGGATGTGCGTCTGTCCCTTCCACGCCGACAAAAACCCAAGCATGAAGGTTGACCGGCGCTTTCACTGTTTCGGCTGTCAGGCAGACGGGGATGTGATCGACTTTGTTTCCCGTCTGGAAGCTGTCAGCCCCAAGGAAGCCGCCCTTATGCTGGCGCAGGCGTTTTCCATCCCCTATGAGGACAAGGAGCCGTCCAGCCACAGGAAACCACCGCAGGAAACCCCGGAACAGCGGTTCCGCCGTATGGAGCGTTACTGCTTCCGGGTGCTGTGTGATTACCGAAATCTGCTGCGCCGCTGGAAACAGGACTATGCGCCCAAGACGCCGGACGAGGATTTCCACCCGCTGTTTGTGGAAGCCCTGCAAAAGCAGGACTATGTGGATTATCTGCTGGATGTGCTGCTCTCCCCGGACATGGAGGAACGGGCAGCCCTTATCATTGATTGTGGAAAGGAAGTGAGCAATCTTGAAAGACGAATGGCAGAGCTTGCCGCCGGAGATACGGCAGGCCGCAGAACAGACCATGCAAGAAGCACCGCCGCCCCGGAGCGTTGAGGAAGTCAAAGCCATGCTGGAAAGCACCGAGAAAGGCGGCGTCCGCAACAGTATCCGAAACTGCCTGACCGTCTTTCAGAATGACCCGCTGCTTTCCGGGGCAATCGCCAAAAATCTGCTGACCGAGCGAACCGACATCATCAAGCCCATCGGCTACTATCGTACCGGCACCGCCATCACGGACACGGATATGAATTATCTGCTCCTGTATCTGGAAGAAACCTACGGGTTGACCAGCGAAAAGAAGATTGCAGCCGCTATCGGGATCGTTGCCAATGAAAACGGCTATCACCCCATCCGGGACTACCTGAACGGCCTTTCATGGGACGGAACCGAGCGTATCCGTACCTGCCTGCACCACTTTTTAGGAGCCGACAGCGACCAGTACACCTATGAAGCCCTGCGGCTGTTCCTGCTGGGAGCCATCCACCGGGCATT
Source organism: uncultured Lachnospiraceae bacterium (assembly GCA_900315495.1). Taxonomy (GTDB): domain Bacteria; phylum Bacillota; class Clostridia; order Lachnospirales; family Lachnospiraceae; genus Anthropogastromicrobium. The sequence continues at coordinate 3,131 of OMZJ01000038.1, read as the reverse complement.
TCATCCCGGCTGCAAGTTTGAGGTCATGCTCTGTCTGGTGGGCGGTCAGGGAGCCGGAAAATCCACCTTTTTCCGGCTGCTGGCCGTGAAAGACGAGTGGTTTTCCGATGACCTTCGCAAGATGGACGATGACAATGTGTACCGCAAGCTGCAAGGCCATTGGATTATCGAGATGTCGGAGATGATCGCCACCGCAAACGCCAAGAGCATTGAGGAAATCAAGTCTTTTTTGAGCCGACAGAAGGAGGTCTATAAAATCCCATACGAAACCCACCCGGAGGACAGACTGCGGCAATGCGTGTTCGGAGGAACTTCCAACGCCCTGGACTTCCTGCCCCTTGACCGTTCCGGCAACCGGCGCTTTCTGCCAGTCATGGTGTACCCGGAACAGGCGGAAGTTCATATTTTGGACGATGAAGCCGCTTCCAGAGCCTACATGGAGCAGCTATGGGCGGAAGCCATGACCATTTACCGCAGCGGGGATTTTAAGCTGTCTTTCAGCCCCGAAATGGTGCGTTATCTCAAAGAGCACCAGCGGGATTTTATGCCGGAGGACACCAAGGCCGGGATGATCCAAGCCTACCTTGACCGCTACACCGGCAGCATGGTGTGTTCCAAGCAGCTTTTCAGGGAAGCCCTCAACCACCCCTTTGACGAGCCGAAGCAATGGGAAATCCGGGAGGTCAACGACATTATGAACCACTGTGTCACAGGCTGGCACTACTTTTCCAATCCCCGGATGTTCCCCGAATACGGCAGGCAGAAAGGCTGGGAGCGTGAAGCCCCGGCAACGGATACCAGCAACGGAGCCGAAAAAATCCCGGAGGGATTTGTGGAGGTCACAGAGCAGATGGAGCTTCCTTTCTGAAAATCCCGCCCCGTTGCCGACTTTGTTGCACTCCCGTTGCCGGGCTGGTTGCCGGGGAAAGCCCCGTAACTGCGGGCTTTTTCCCCTATCAGCAACCAAAGCAACAGAAAAATAAAAGAAAATATAAATTGTAACCAAACCGCCAGACAGAGATGGTTTTGAGGTTTTTTGAAGCCCGTTGCCGGACTTCGTTGCCGACCTTCTCCTTGTCTGGCTATTCTATTATGGAGGATAACTGCCTATGGCAAAAACGAAAACAGAGATTCATGTTACCACAGTTTTTGACGGCGAGCTGGACGCAGCGGATGTCTTTGTGAGCCTGATTGCCCAAAAATATGGGCAGAATACCGGCAAGGATAATCTTGCGAAAACACAAGATTTAGGATATAATAAAGATGAGGTTCAGAAGAACCGTGTTCCGTCTGGATTGTGCGGGTAAACGGTTATGATGAACGGATACGAATACACAGGCATGGACGCAATTCTGGCGGGCAGCTTCCGGGCAGCCATCTATTGCAGGCTTTCCAAAGACGATGACCTTGACGGGGAGAGCGCCAGTATTGCCAACCAGCGGGATATGCTGGAAAGCTACTGCGAAAAGCAGGGATGGGAGGTTGTGGCAGTCTATCAGGACGATGGCTACACGGGGCTGAACATGGAACGCCCCGACCTGAAACGGATGTTAAAGGCCATCGAGCGCAGGCAGATAAATCTTGTGATAACGAAAGATTTATCGAGGTTGGGTCGAAATTACTTGCAGACCGGCACACTGATCGAGGACTTCTTCCCCCGTCACGGCGTCCGCTATATCGCCATGAATGACGGGATCGACACCATGCGGGACAACAACGACATTGCGCCGTTCAAGAACATCCTGAATGAGATGTACAGCAAGGACATTTCCAAGAAGGTACATTCCTCGTATCTGCTGAAAGCCCAGCAAGGCCAATTTACCGGCTGTGTGGCTCCCTTTGGGTACCGGAAAGACCCGGAGGACAAAAACCACCTGCTGGTGGACGAGGAAACCGCCCCTATTGTCCGGCAAATCTTTCTTTGGGCGCTGGAAGGACACGGCCCCAACTTCATACGGCGCAGGCTGGAAGAACAGAAGGTGCCTTGCCCTACATGGTGGAACCGGGAACGGGGCTTCCGCAATGTCCGCACCAAATGGGAGAAGAAAGACCCGGAAAACGGGCGGTATATGTGGGATTTCTCCGTGATAAAGGACATCCTGATGAATCCCGTTTATACCGGGGCGATCGCTTCCCAAAAGAAGGACTACCGCTTCAAAATCGGCACCATTGGCGAGAAGAAGCCGCAGGACTGGATCGTGGTGGAGGAACGGCACGAACCCTTGATTGACAGCAAAAGTTTTGCCATTGTACAAGACAAGCTGAAATCCCGCCAGCGCCCCCGGCAGGACGGGGAAACCAGCCTGTTTGCCGGGCTGATCAAGTGCGGCGAGTGCGGCAAGTCGCTGACCATCCGCACTACCCACGCCAAGCACCCGCAGCAGATTTACGCCTGTAAGACCTACGGGGCGTTCGGCAAGAACCATTGCACCCAGCACCGGGTGGAGTACGACACCCTTTACCACCTTGTCCTGAACAAAATCCGGGAGTGCGCCAAGGCTGCCCTGACTGATGGGGAAGCCATTGCCGGGAAGCTGACCAACACCTGCGAAGCCGAGCAGAAAGGCCAGCGGGAAGCGTTGGAGCGTTCCCTGACAAAAGACGAGGAACGGATTGAGGTTCTGGAAAAGATGGTGCTGCGGCTCTATGAGGACATGGTTGCCGGACGGATCAGCGAAGCCAACTTCAATCTCATGCTGGACAAGACGCAGAAGGAACAGGCCGAACTGAAAGAACGGGTTGCACAGGGGCGCAAGAAGCTGGCTGATGAAATGCGGCTGGCGATGGACGCTAAACAATGGGTGGACGCCATTCAGGAATATGCCGACATCACGGAGCTGGATGCAGCCACCCTAAACCGCCTGATTAAAGAAATCGTTGTCCATGAACACATCGACAGCAATAAGACACGACACATTTCTATCGAAATTCACTTCAATCTCAAACCCATCCCGGAGGTGGAACAGGTCAAGGGCTGACCTGTTCCCGCCGGGGCAGTTCTAAAACAATTCCATATATTTTTTGACACGCCGCCGCCCGCCATCGAGCAAGGTTTTACTCCTAATTAGGGATAAAACAGCTGATGGCGGGAGGCGGAGTTGCCCTGATCGGCACAACTCTGGTGCCTCTGC
>OMZJ01000011.1 GCA_900315495.1 uncultured Lachnospiraceae bacterium | reverse complement strand
AACGAAATCTGCGCGCAGCTGGAGCAGTTCGCGGAGTGACAGATTGGAGGATCGGCTTCCGGAACCGGGCAACAGAGACCGTTTTTGAATCCTGACGGTATTCGACCGGGAGCTTGTTCGCAGAAGGGCGGACAAGCTGGCCCCGTTACAAAGACAGGCAGCGAATCCTGTGCAGCTTACAGGCCTTTCAGAGCGCGGAGAACATGCATTCTGGTGCATATTCTCCGCGCCTTTTTATGGTTCTGCGCCGCATGGGATTCAATGAGAGATTCCGCCCTGCGGGGACAGTGATGCATGGGGAGAAAACCATCGATGTGAAATCTCTATAAATGTTTAAAAAGAATAGTAAATATCAACAAAGCCACTCCGGCGCGGCCTGTGCAAAATCACAGTAAAATATGGAATAAAAAAGAAAAAACAAGACAATAAACATAATCATTTGCAAAAAGCATCTTGACAACTGGCAATAATAGACATATACTGCATACAGAATTGAATTTGGGGACAAAAGAAGATAGAAAATCATGCAAACAAGGCGAAATCGAAAGAAGGAAAGCCGGAGGGTGCAGATTGACAGAAAGAAGGGGTTGGAAAAGGACAGAAAGACAGAATTGCCATCACAGTAATCAGAAAATGCAAAAGAAACAAAAATTGTAAACTGTGAAACAGTAAGACAGTAAGACACTAAGACAGTGAAACTGTAAAGCGGAAGAGAAACTTATCATGCTTCGCTCATGAATGCGATCGAACATGATGCATTTTATATCCACGAAGGAGGATTACAATGAGGAAACAGTGGCTCAGTGCCGCAATGGCGGCCGCAATGGCATCCACAATGGTATTCGGGACCGTGGCATTTGCGTCCGATGAGGAAGAGGAAACCTACGGCGCGGATGTCGATGTGAACGATGATGGTACCGTCAACAACCCGGAGGCTGTCAAGATCAAGGAAGGCAACCTTTCCTTCTGGTCTCTGTTCACCGGTGGCGACGGCGAGTGGTGGAACAGCATCGTAGACACCTACAATAAGGAAAAGAATCCGAACTATCCGATTCAGTCCATCACGTTGGTGTGGGGTGATTATTACACCAAGCTGCAGACGGCAGTTGCAACGGGCAACGGACCGGATGCCGGTATTTCCCATGTATCCAAGCTGTATGAGCTGGCAGAGACCGGTGTCGCACAGCCGCTGACCCCATATCTGGATGAGCTAGGCATTGATCTGTCCGACTATTACACGCAGGAATCCATCGATGCGGTTACCATCGACGGCGATGTCTACGCCATCCCGCTGGATACCCATGCAGAAGTCCTGTATTACAACCTGGATCTTCTGGAGCAGGCCGGCATCACCGAGGATGATGTGAAGAACATTCAGTCCGCGGATGATTTCACGGCTCTCCTGAAGAAGTGCAAGGATGCGCTTCCGTCCGACGTATCGCCGCTGTCCATCACGCAAAGCGGTGATGATCCGTTCCGTATGTGGTATGCGGATTACTTCCAGGCAGGCGGCACCGACTTTGTCAATGAGGATGCGTCCGAGTGCACCATCGATGATGAGATCTCCAAGAAGGTTCTGGACTGGCAGAAGAGCCTGTATGACGACGGACTGATTCTTCCGGGAATCTCGGATCATCAGGCACTGTTCCAGCAGGGCAAGGCAGCATTCGTTATCACCGGTACCTGGGCAAACGGTGTGTTTGAGCAGACCGACGGCCTGAATTTCAACAGCACGATTTATCCGCGCCTGTTCGACGGTGCTGACACGCAGTACTGCTGGGCAGATTCTCATACGCTGATTCTCCCGACCAACAAGAACAGAACCGAGGAAGAGAGCAAGGCAGTTGTTCAGTTCCTGTTCTCCGCTTCCAACGACTATGGTCTGATTTGGGCTGGTTCCGGACAGATCCCGGCAGCAGTGTCTGTCAACCAGAGTGATGATTACAAGGCAATGAGAGGATACAACGTGGTCGACGAGCTATCCGACGCGAAGTATGCTCCGAGAGCAACGAACTATTACGGCGGCATGAAGGCCGATATGATCGAGGCACTGAATGCATTCTGGACCGGCGATGTCGATACGGATACCGCAGAATCCAACATTGACACGGCGATTGAGGATAACCTTGACTGATATGGCGCAGCCGGATGCCGTGTGCTTCCCGCACGCGCAGTCGGAGGTCAGTTTCTGATCGCGAAGGAATCTGAAAGGTTGTGAAAACCGGGGAGAGAATATTCTCCCCGGTTTTTCTTTGAACCCGGGGTGAGCTCGGTGAAACTGCTGAATCCGCCGCATACGGAACGGTATGCATGGTGGTGTGAGGGGACGGCGGTTCACACCTTCCCTGTCCGATCCATTCAGATGGAATTGAGGAACGAAAATGATGAGCGGTAATAAAAATAGAACGCCAAATTATAAAAGAAAAAGGGCACTGACCGCATGGCTCTTTCTTCTTCCTTTTCTCTGCCTGTTCACCGTCTTTACCATCTACCCGGTGGTACAGGGCGTCTGGGTCAGCATGAACAACTGGTCCCTGATGGGACGGCTGAAGTTTGTCGGTGCAGACAACTATGTCAAGATGTTCCACGACCATAAGTTTATCGAGGCGCTGCAGCACACCTGCATCTTTGTGGTGATGTGTGTGCCGCTGGTCTCCTTTATGGCGCTGGTCCTTGCACTGCTGGCGAACCGGCCGACGAAATTCAAGAAGTTTCTCCGCGTCAGCTACTATCTGCCGGGAATTCTGTCGGTCTCCGTGGCTTCCTATATTGCCAAGTATGCGTTCTCCCCGTACAATGGCCTTGTCAACGGTGTGCTCCGCTCCTTCGGC
>OMZJ01000020.1 GCA_900315495.1 uncultured Lachnospiraceae bacterium | reverse complement strand
TGCATGGAGCGCCGGCCAACGGCCGGCTTTGCGGAGCTAAACGGCCGCGATGCGGAGCGAGCGGCCACCTCTTTCCTAGCTTGATTTGAGCATTTTCCTTCATATGGTATATGTGCGACAAGAGTCTGCTGTGCGTAGCAACTGGCTATTTCAGGTATTTCAGATGCTCCAAAACTTTGACGAATAAGAACAAAACCATTGTAATCCCGCTTTGCTGCGCTATAATACAGTCTAGTATGGTGGGTGGATTCGAAAATCAAGAATCTGCTGGTTAAAGCATTACCCATAGTAACACGGAATGATTGAAACAGCAACGCCCACGACTTGGAGGAAAGCAACATGAGCAAATTCATCATTGCATGTCCTGTTTGCCACAACTATGCAGAGGCCAGCACAGGTTTCTTTGCCAGCAAACATATCCGTTGCTCCTGCGGCAATATTATCGATGTTAAAACCGATCGCATGTCGACCATGAAATGCCCTTCCTGCGGCAACAATGTGGTCTATGACCAGGCGGAAGGGCAAGATGCAAAATGCCCTGTTTGCCACGCTAAACTGGTTTCGGATGCTACCTTCAACAATCTGGTCCATTTCCGCTGCCCTACATGCGGCTGTCAACTCCATGCGGACAAGGCAGCGGCAACAATCGTTTGCCCTGTCTGTGATTCTGTCTGCAATGTACAGCAGGAGATCAAAAAAGCAGAAATGCGTGACGCAGGAATTCCTGCAGTCATCAGCTATGAAGGGGATAACACCACCTTTGTCTGGAAGCATCCAATGACAGACTTCGTCACTGGCAGCCAGCTGATCGTTCACGAAAGCCAGGAGGCCATCTTTTTCCGCAACGGGGAAGCACTGGATTCCTTCGGACCTGGACGTTATACGCTGGAGACTGGTATCCTGCCGAGAATGAATCAGCTATACCGCCTGCCGGTACAGGGGCAGCCATTCCAGGCGGAAGTATATTTCGTGAATCTTACCACGCAGATGGGGATCAAATGGGGTACGCCCAGCAAGATCGGTCTCTTTGATCCGGCGACTGGGTTGCATGTGGAGCTTGGTGCTTCCGGCTCCTTTAATCTGCGAGTAATCGATGCCAGAAGGCTGTTGATTAAGCTGGTCGGCACAACTGGTGGGCTCAGTCAGAGCGATCTGTTCCAGAGCGGAAGCGCAACTGCCATGATTTCAGCCGGAGGGGTGACGGTTGCCGCGTCGACAGGCGTGAACGCAGGCTATTTCCGCACAATGATCGCCACCAAGGTCAAGGGAAATCTCGCAAAGATCATCAAGGCAGGCCGCTTCAATGTGCTGGAACTGGACGAGCACGTGGAGAGCATCAGCCTTGCGTTGAAGGATGCGATCAACCCGGAACTGGCCGAATATGGTCTGGAGATGCCGGAATTCTATGTGGCGAACATCGTCACGCCGGACGACGACCCCAATTTCCGAAGATTGAAGCAGCAGCACGCGGACCAGTTCCTGCGGGTGCGGGAGGAGGAGATCCGCAAGGCGGAGGCAGAGGCAGCCTTTGAGCGCAAGGCAGTAGAAGCCCAGACAGCGGCACGGATGCAGGTCATCGGTGCTCAGGGTGAGGCGGATGTTACCCGCATCAGGGCCCATGCACAGGCGGAAGCCTACCAGATTCAGGCTACAGCCGAGGCTGCGGAGATGCGGATGAAGGGCTACACCTACCAGCAGGAAACCGCACGTCAAGTGGGTCTCGAGGCCATGCGCAACGGCGGCGCAGGCGGTGTAACTGGTCTGGCCGGGGACATGATGCAGCTTGGTGTAGGCCTGGGCACCATGGGCAGCGTCATCGGCATGGCTCGGGACGCCATCACCCCAGCTATGCAGGCAGCAGGCGGTATGGGGAGCGCCATTCCCTCCGACACATGGGATTGTACCTGCGGACAGAAGGGCATCACCAGTAAGTTCTGCCCGGAGTGCGGCGCGAAGAAGCCTGAGCCCGCAGCGAGCTGGACCTGCCCCGGTTGCGGTCAGACTGGCATCACCAGCAAGTTCTGTCCCAACTGTGGCGCGAAAAAGCCTGAACCAGATGTATGGGATTGCCCGGACTGTGGCCAGACTGGCATCACCAGCAAGTTCTGTCCCAACTGTGGCGCGAAAAAGCCTGAACCAGATGTATGGGATTGCCCGGACTGTGGCCAGAAGGGCATCACCAGCAAGTTCTGCCCTAATTGCGGCAGGAAGAAGGAGGGCTGAGTTATGAAGCTGAATAAGCATGCCTGGGTTGTCTGGGGAATCACGCTTGCTGGCGTCATCGCAATGATGGCTCTGATTCCTTTTGTCCGCTCTGCAGCCTGGTGGATTGCCGCCGGTTGCACGGTTCTGATGTTCGGCTTGTGCGCATTCACTTTTTCACGGGCGTTTCGTAAAGAGGATACGCTGGAAAGCAAGGTGCTTGGATGGCCTATTTTCCAGGTGGGATATACCGCGCTGTTTGCTCAGATCATTGTCGGCGCGATCATCATGGGCATCGCGGCTTTCTGTCCGGCATGGGCGGCTGCAATTGCAGAGATCATCGTCTTCGCCGTCTCCGGAATCTGCCTTACAGCAAAGAATGCTGCGCGGGAAGTCATCGCACACAGCGAATCATCTGTAACAGACAATACCGCCGCATGGAAGGCCATCCGCAGCCGGGCGGTAGCTATTGCTGCCGCAACAAATCATCCTGAGCTCAGAAAGCTCGCTGAGGAGATCCGTTATGCTGATCCAACGCCTACCAGTATGGATGGGCAGATCGCAGAGATGCTGGAGACGCTATCAAGTTATGCCAGCGCTGAGAATATCAGCAAAGCGCTGCGATTGATGGAACAGCGGAAGACTATGGCAAAGGGGGAAAAATGATGGTAACCAATACATTTGCCAAGCTTTCTGACAAATAGGTGTTAAGTATAACACCATTGCGCATCTATGGTAAGACTATTACATTTGATGCTGCTGATCTTGATTCTGAAATTATCAAAAGATTGGTTGTTTATTCTCCAACAGATACAAGTAACATTGGTGAAAAATTTGATGTATTCAGAAAGCTAAACGATAAGACATTGAACGGCTTTATGCTGACTCTTCAAAAACGTTTAGACATTAGTACGATATTGTTCTTCTCCAGTTTTACTGAAAGAACCCCTGGTAAGAAAACAGATCTTCGATCTCAGTTTTTGACTGACTTCCATAATAATGTTCCCTGTCTATTTCTGTATACGGGTGGAAGCGAAGCGAAAGACTCTCTGTTCAGGTGCGTGCGAAATGCAATTGCACATGGCAATATTGTGAAGAAAGAGAAATACTATGAATTGTTTTCAGTTTCACAAAGTAAAAGTACAACAAAAGACAAAACCCAAATGCCACTAACATTCTTTCTTCGCATATACAGAATCGGGAAACTTCGAGAGTTCTATTCTCTGCTGGATGAATACAGATAAGGAGAAATGTTAATGATCATCAAATGCAAAATGTGCGGCGGGGACATCCAGTTCACCCCCGGCGCGACCTACGGCACCTGCGAATACTGCGGCAGTACGTCCACCATCCCGAAGGCGGATGACGAGAGCAAGCTGAACCGCTACAACCGGGCGAACCACTTCCGCCGGCAGTGCGAGTTCGACAAGGCGGTGGCCGCGTACGAGAAGATTCTCGAGCAGGATGACACCGACGCCGAGGCCCACTGGGGCGCGGTGATCAGCCGTTTTGGCATTGAGTATGTGGAGGATCCGGCCACAGGGAAGCGCATCCCCACCTGCCACCGGGTGCAGCTGACCTCCATCCTGGCAGACGAGGATTACAAGGCTGCGGTGCAGTACGCGCCGGACGCTGAGAGCCGCCGCCTGTATGAGGAAGAAGCCGCCCGAATCGCGGAGATCCAGAAGGGCATTCTGGCCATCTCGCAGAACGAGCGGCCCTACGATGTTTTCATCTGCTACAAGGAGACCGACGAGAGCGGGCAGCGCACCCACGACAGCCAGTGGGCACAGGACGTTTACTACGGCCTGACCGAGCAGGGCTACAAAGTGTTCTTCAGCCGCATCACACTGGAGGACAAGCTGGGGCAGGAATACGAGCCCTATATCTTCGCCGCGCTGCAGTCCGCCAGGGTGATGGTGGTCATCGGCTCGAAGCCGGAGTATTTCAACGCGGTGTGGGTGAAGAACGAATGGAGCCGCTATCTGGCGCTGATGGAGCACGACCACAAGCGGCTTCTGATCCCATGCTACCGGGGAATGGATCCGTACGATCTGCCGGATGAGCTGAGCAGCCTGCAGAGCCAGGACATGAGCAAGATCGGCTTCATGCAGGACCTGATCCGGGGCATCCGGAAGGTGCTGGATGTGGATAAGAAAGCCGAGCAGCCCAGGGTCGTCCAGCAGGTGGTGCAGACCGCGGCACCTGATGCAGCGGCGCCGGGCGTGACCAGTCTGATGCAGCGCGCCTATCTGTTTCTGGAAGATGGTGATTTCAGCAGCGCGGCAGAATATCTGGACCGTGTGCTTGACATCGATCCGAAGTTTGCTCCAGCCTATGCGGCAAAGGTCTGCGTAACCTTCGGCATCCGCAAAGAAGCTGATCTTGCGGAAACCACCTTCCAGTATGAAGACAACCCGGACTGGCAGAAAGCCATCCGCTTTGCAGACGCGCAGCAGAAAGCTGTTTATGAAGGCTATGCCGCTAAAGTCCAAGAGCGGGTGACTCGGCAGATCCGGGACTATGCCTATGACTGTGCCATGGAAATGGCTGTTCTGCCGAGCGCCGACAGAGGAAAGCTGGATGCTGAACTGACCTCTTACAAGGCATCCTGCACCCGTTCTACAGGGAAGCGTGCGGACGGCAGCCGTCGGGCTGACAGCCGGATGAAGGAGAATGCTTTCAGCCAGGCGGTGAAGTCCAATGAGCCGGGCGATGTATCAGAAGCTGGTCTGAAGACTGCCGCCGCCATGCTTACGGCAATCGGAGACAGCGAGGCGACTGAGCGCGCAAGGCAGTGCAAAACACTCGCGGAACAGGCCCGGCAAAAAGCAGTCTACCTGAGCGCGGAAAGAATGCGCAGCAGGGAGCAGCGACATCCATCAGGCCTTGAAGAGGCCGCCAGGCTGTTCCTGACCGTGCCGGATTATAAGGATGCAAAAGCGAAGGCTCAGGCCTGTGTTGACGCTGCGGAAGCCATCCGGTCCAGCCTGTACGACAGCGCCGTCAGCGCCATGAACGCGGCAGGTGTAGAGAGCAGCAAGTGGGATACCGCAAAGAAAAAACTTGCCGAGACTGAGTTGAACGGCTATCGTGATGTGGCCCAACTGCGCGCGAAGGCAGCCAAACGCTATGATGAATGTGTGGCTGCAGAACAGGAGGCCAAGCGTCAGGCAAAAGAGAGAAAGCGCCGTGAAGCGGAAGCTGCGGCGGCGAAAAAGAAACGCAACACGATCCTTGGCATCCTGGCCGCTGTGGTGGTGGTTGTTGCTGCTGTGCTCGTTGTGACACTGGTCATCATTCCCGGGAACAACTATCGGAACGCAGTAGCGCTGCAGCAGGCAGGAAGATATGAGGAGGCAATCACCGCATTTGAAGCGCTGAATGGATACGGCGATTCAGCGGCACAGATTGAAGCGTGCCATACCAGCATCAAAGAGCGTGATTACCAGGCAGCGGTAGTGCTGCAGCAGGCAGGAAGATATGACGAGGCCATCGTTGCCTTTACAGCGTTGGATAGTTATTCTGATTCGAAGGCACAGATTTCGGAGACAAAATATCTGCAGGCAAAAGCGCTGACAGCAAAGGGAGACTACGCTGGAGCGGTGGCAATTTTTACTGGCATCAAAGGCTACAAAGATGTTGACAGTCTGCTGGCAAACGACCATAATCTTTCAGCAGCACTTTCAGCAGCAGCGCATGAAGAAGCGATTGCGCCTTTCAAGAAAGTGGGCAATTATGTAACCTTTGGCCATTATGAGCAGGATAACAACACAAGTAACGGAAAAGAAAGAATTGAGTGGCTGGTTCTTGATGTACAAGGCGATAAGGCACTGTTGATCAGCCGCTATGCGCTTGATTGCCAGAGATACAATTCAACAAGAACTGATGTCAATTGGGAAAGATGCACACTCCGAACTTGGCTAAATGGTACATTCTTGAATGCAGCATTCACAACAAACGAGCAGAAAGCTGTGTTAATGACAAACGTTGACAACAGCAGCTATAGTACAAACGGCGGCAATAACACACAGGATAAGGTTTTCTTGCTAAGCTATACTGAGGCATGGAAATACTTCGTTAGTGATACTGCAAGGCAATGTCAGCCGACAAAGTATGCGGTAGCTCAAAATGCATATAAAGCGAGCAATGGTAACTGCTGGTGGTGGCTGCGGTCGCCGGGCTCGTCCTCGTCGTCCGCTTGCTCTGTGAACTCCTATGGCGCGCGCCGCTACGGTGTTGTCGACTACGACAATGCCGCCGTCCGCCCCGCTTTCTGGTTGGATCTGTCATCTGACATCTTCTAATCTGATATCTAGA
>OMZJ01000098.1 GCA_900315495.1 uncultured Lachnospiraceae bacterium | reverse complement strand
CATTCCCCCACTATATTTTCTATCGATAATAGATTATCATGAATCTAACGAGAAAAACGTTTTGCTATCTGTTCGCGGATAACCGCATCAGGTGTTTATCCATATGCATCTGAAACAAATTTGAGATAAAGCGATGGGGGTGAGTCCAATAGATTGATCGTAATTTTCCCGTTTGAAACTACGGATTCCTAAAAAGAAAGCAGTAAAGCATGAAGAGAAGAATTCGGCGCACACTGTGGTGGCAGCGACGGCTGCATGTATGCTGGTACCTGTAATGGTGAATGCAGGCGCCGCACAGGAGGTCAAAACGTGGAGTAATATTTTTACTGGAATCTCAGCGGAATTCGAAGCAGGCCATTATGGAACAGGCCAGTGGGGAACGGATCCGAGCAGGATCGTTTGCCAGAGCTGGGTTGCCTGCCAGGACGGAGTGAATGGGTCGATGGATATCGCATACAGTGTCAGAAAGGCAACGACTGACATTGGAAGATACAAGGCAAGCAAGCAGCACGTCAATAACCCGCTGGTGAATACGTATAAATATTACGGATGGTATTACTAAGAAATGATATAGGCTTCAAGCAGGAATTTATTCAGGGAACTTGATGGATGAAACCATCTGAAAGCAAACGTTGGAAGTCAGCCTGAAAACTTCAGCAGGCTGACTCTCGACATGGAAAAGAGAGGTTTCTGCCATTGTAGTACTATATTTAAAACGATTCGGGAGAATAATATGACTGCTTTTCGCCACGCCCTGAGGCAGTTAAGAAAACATCCGGGCAGGTATCTTCCCTTATATGCACAGCTGGCTGTTTCAATTTTTCTCTTTTCATTTCTGATCATGCAGCTCCTGTCATCGTCTGATTTTCAGAATAAGCTGAGCCAGGCAGTGGAAAATCGGAACTTTTACGCCGTGGAGGACCATTCCGAAATTGTAACTTTAATGAATAGCCTTTCCGAAGAGGGAGCGGAACAGAAGTGTAAAGAGCTGTTTCAAATGATAGAAGAAAGGACTTCTGCCTATATCCACCTGGAGATGCCGGCGGAATGGAATGGGATACCGGTAAGCACGATTCAAATCAATCAATCCTTTGCCAATCTGTATTCTCTGGACGTAAGAGATGGAAGAATGTTTACAGACGCAGAATATAGGACAGGACTGACACGGGAGGGAGCGATCCCCGTGGTGATTGGCCCTGGTCTGCAGAAAAAATACCCGATCGGCACAGAGATGACAGAGACGTTTCGCTCAGAAGACGGACGGGACGAAACCGTATATCACTATCAGATTATTGGCGTGCTGAAAAAAGGAAGTTTTTACCTGGAACCACTTGTAAAAACAAGGGTGCAGTACCTGGACGAGGCAATTCTTCTGCCATGGGTACCGGATCCGATTCGAAATCTGGGCTACGCCAACGTAAATTTGGTTCACGTCCTGCAAATAGAGGCGGAAAATTCCGATGCACTGTCGGAAATTGCCCGAAAATCAAGAGATCTGGGACTGTTTGATCTGGATTTTGCTTCTGAACAGGAAATCATGGCAGCGATTCAGAACTATTACGGTACCGTGTATCGTCGTGACAGGATGATCCTTATCGCTCTGCTTCTCTATTGCGTGACAGGAAGTGTCACAATGCTCCTGAAATATATGGAAACGCATATACATTATTTTGCCATAAACATGCTCTGCGGCGCAGGCGCCTTTGATGCGGTATTGGAAATGACCGCCCAGATAGCGATCCCGATACTTCTCGGGATAGTTCTTGGGACGGTGGTTTTTCGAAAGCTATTTGTGATGTTTCTATCAGCTGTGTTCGGAGCAGGGCTTTTGCTGGTTATTATGACGGTACCGGCTCTGACCTGGCAGCGCCTGCAGATCGGTCAGATTTTTCGAAGATATGAATGAAACAACAAAGGAAACGCATTGCAAACACTTCAGGAGAATTCGGGTTGGATGAGATAATCAAAATGTCTGAAATAACAAAATCATTTCAGATCGGGAAAAGGAAGGTACAGGTGCTCCGCGGTGTGGATCTTTCGGTAAAAGCGGGGGAAATGCTTGCAATTATGGGCCCGAGCGGCAGCGGGAAATCTACACTCCTGAATATCATCGGCTGCATTGATACCGCGGACAGCGGAAGGTATTTTCTGAACGGGAAAGAACGGAATGGAAAAAATGACAGAGCGCTTGCGGCGATTCGAAACAGATTTTTTGGATATGTCATCCAAGATTTTGCGTTGATTGAGGAGGATACGGTCTGGGAAAATGCGGTACTTCCCCTGGAATACAGCCGGGAAAAACATTCCGTAGAGAGACTGAACCGTATTTTGGACGAACTTGGCCTTACCCCGCTGAAAAAGAAACGGGTCTGCCTTCTTTCCGGCGGAGAAAAGCAGAGAACGGCGATTGCCCGCGCGCTGGCATGCAGTCCGGATATTATTCTGGCGGATGAGCCGACAGGCGCTTTGGATTCCGAAACCGGAGAGCGGGTGATACGGCTGCTGCGGGAAATCTGTGACGGGGGCAGAACGGTACTGATTGTAACGCATGATCCGGCGGTTGCGGCGGCATGCGACAGAACACTGCACATGAGAGACGGCCGGCTCGTCGATGCTGCCGAGTGATCAGACAACAGCGAACAAATAAGAGAGGCTGTGACGGATAAAATGTTCAGATATTTGCGGCGCTTTGGCATTCTCCTATTTTTCTGCGCCTGTATGGGTACTATTATTATGACGGACTGCGTCATGGCAATTGGCATTACCGAGAGGGAGCGTGGGCTTGCGGCTTCCTTTTCGGAAAACACCATGCGGTTTTCGCTGATGCAGGCGGATACGCCGGACAGCTGGACCAACGGGGATCTGCTGAACTTTCTGAATACGACAGGGAAAAGCGGCATTCCGGTCCGTCTGCTGAAGAAAACAAGCACAGGAGCCGGAGAACTCTATACAACAGAGGAAGGCTTCTTTGCGGGAGAAAACCGGGAAGGATACGGCGTACTGGTGCGAAAGGATCAGAAAACAGTTCTGACAGAAAATGATCAGATTTATTATCAGGGAAACAGCTATCCGATCGTTGGAAAATACACATCGGATCTGACTCCGGAAAACTGCCTGATCGATATGAAAGGTGTGCTGTCCGACCGCAGCGACTACGCAATGGAAGGCACATTTTATCTGGACTGCGGCAGCAGCACTGCGGCGGTGTATGCAGCGCTTTTCGAAGCGGGGACGGCAAAGTACCAGGCTGCTCAATTTACCGTTCTGGAAGAATCTGCACGGGGAAATCTGCGCAAAAGACTCGGGGAGTCTCCCGATGCCGTCTATTATCTCCTGACGATGGCGCTCCTTGCCCTGCTCAATTTACTGAATTTCGGAAACATTGCGGGATACTGGGTTTCGGAAAGAAGAAAGGAGATCTATGCCAGACGTCTTTGCGGCGGCACGAGGAGGAACGTTGCGAAAAAACTGACGCTGGAGTTTTCCGCGGCGGCAGGCATCTTTATTGCGGCCGGCACGGCCGCCGGAGCGCTGTTTGCCGCCCGGGTTGTCAGAATTTACGGAAAGGCAGTCATCCTCGGGCTTGGCATCGATGTTCTGCAGTGGGCGATATTTGTTCTGTTTAGCGCAGTTCTTCTTCGGAAGGAATGCCGGTCGGCGATCCCGGAACTGGCAAGACCACTCCATTGATCGGAATTCGGAACCGGTCATTGTGGGTGGTCAGAGGCGCTTCGCGCCTTGGCCCCCCTGAAAAAAGATGGTAACCGGCTCCTGCAGGCAAGCTTGCATCGCCGCTTCCCAT
The DNA here is from genome assembly GCA_900315495.1 of uncultured Lachnospiraceae bacterium. GTDB lineage: Bacteria > Bacillota > Clostridia > Lachnospirales > Lachnospiraceae > Anthropogastromicrobium. Next base: position 351 of record OMZJ01000098.1, on the reverse strand, counting down.
CTTTTTCGGTAGTGCTGAATCGTTACAAAAAATTTTCAAAATCCTGAAAAAACGCTTGACAGCGATCTGGCCGGGTGATATTATAAGCAAGCTGTCCGAGAGACAGCAAGTTTCTCAGAGATCCGGTTTACCGGAGCGACTGATCCTCAGAACTCCACAGGGAGCATGAGAGTCGGTATTGGGAAACAACACCGCACCTTGATAACTGAACAGTATAACCAATCCCTGAAAATTCTTTTAAAGAAGTTTCAGAACGTTTTTCAAAGGACAGCACCCCGAAAGGGATGCGGTTCAGAGAGAAACTCCCGGACATCGAGAGATGTCCGAACACAGTAAGTAACGGGAAGAACC
>OMZJ01000025.1 GCA_900315495.1 uncultured Lachnospiraceae bacterium | reverse complement strand
ATTGCGGACAGAAGAATTTCTTGAGAATATGCCAAAGGCAATAAGGAAAAAGAAAGGACAGTTTTTTACATCAAGAGAAACAGCGATGTTCATGGCAGGCCTTTTTGATTTAACAAGCATTCCGCAATCGCTTGAAATACTTGACCCCGGCACAGGAACCGCCATCTTATCTGCAGCTCTGATTGATCGTATCAATAATGAAACAGAAGTAAAGGACATCCATCTGACCTGTTATGAAAATGATCCCGAGGTGTTGCCGATACTGATAAAAAACCTCGAATACATCAAAGCGAATTCTAAAATACCACTTTCCTATAAACTGAATAATGATAATTATATAATATCGCAATCCGCAGATTTTGAAGGGACTTTACTTGCGTCAACGAACCAACCAAAATATGACTTGGTAATAGGGAATCCACCTTATTTGCGCGTTATGCGTGACAATCCCGCTGCGCTTGCATTGCCCACAGTTGTACACGGCGCGCCTAATTTATATTTTTTATTTGCGTCAATGTCGTTATTCAATCTGAAAGACAACTGCGAAATGGTATATATTATTCCACGCAGTTGGACGTCAGGAGAGTATTTCAAAGCATTCCGCCGTTACTTTCTTCGTTTTGGGAAGTTGGAACAAATTCATTTATTTGTTAGCCGTGACAAGGTATTTAGTCAAGAACAGGTTTTACAGGAAACAATCATTATAAAGGTAAGAAAAACAGCCATTACACCGGAAAAAGTTGTTATTACATCCAGTCAGACAAACAATGATTTCCAAAATTTAACAAGCATTTCGATTCCCTATACTGATGTTGTTTCGGGGCAAAATTTATATGTTTACCTTCCGACTTCACAGGATGATGTTCGTACAATTCAGCTAATAAATAGATATAAAAAAACATTACCGGATGAAGGATTTCGGATGCGTACAGGGATTGTCGTTGATTTTAGACAATGGAATGAATTACGAAAAGAACCCGGTGAACATATATTACCGCTTTTTTATAGTCAGCATATTCGCAATGGTAGAGTGAATCATAATCCGTCAGGAAAAGATTTTGATTGGGTTGTTGATTCCGTTCCCGGCTTAATTCAAAAAAATAAAAATTATGTATTTTGCAAGCGCTTTACTGCAAAAGAGGAACGGCGGCGGCTACAATGCGGTATTTATCTTGCATCAGATTTTCCGGAATATGAATACATCGGAACACAAAATAAAATAAACTATGTAGACAGAATTGACGGTAATGAATTGACAATGCCTCTGACTTATGGAATTTATGCTTTGCTGAATTCGACGCTTTTTGATATGTATTATCGAATTTTGAACGGAAGCACACAGGTAAACAGTACTGAAATAAATAATATCCCTGTTCCTCCGGAATCTGTTATAAAAGATATTGGCGCTAGACTAATAAAAGCGGGTGATTTATCAACAGAAACCTGTGATGAAATAATGAACGAGGTAGCCTATAATGGGTAAGTTAGATGAAGCAAAAGACTTCTTACAAGAATTCGGAATGCCCGAAGCACAGAAAACAGACATTGCTGCCTATACAGTCTTAACATTAGCAGATATAAAACCAAATGATAATTGGAACGCTGCTACAAACAACTGGATTCGCATACATGATGTTTTAAGATTCAGCAGTGAAAATTATAATAAGACTTATGCTGAAAATACGCGTGAAACTATTCGCAAAAATTGTATGCATCAGTTTCGTGAAGCCGCTTTAATAGAGGACAATGGAAAAGCTACAAACAGCCCGAATTATCGTTATCGTATTACCGAAGAAGCACTTAAATTGATTCATACATATAAAAGCTATTCATGGCAAAATGCTTTGAAGCATTTCCGCACTTGTCATGATTCATTGATTGAAATGTATTCAAGTAAAAAGAAAATGGAAATGATGCCGGTATCAATCAACGGTCAAAAGTTAAATTTCAGCCCCGGAAAACATAATGCATTACAACGCGCTATTATTGAACAATTTGCGCCTCGTTTTGCCCCAAGATGCGAATGCCTTTATGTCGGTGACACTATTAAAAAGGATCTCATTAAAAATGTGGCAAAGTTAAGGGAACTGGGATTTGAAATAACATTGCATGATAAAATGCCTGATGTCGTACTTTATAGGGCCGATAAAAACTGGATATACTTTGTTGAAGCAGTCACAAGTGTCGGTCCCATGAGTCCGCAGCGAATAATTGAAATTCAGGATATGACAAAAAATGTCACTGCCGGGAAAATCTTTATAACTGCCTTTCCTGACTTTGCAACATATAAAAAATTTAGTGATGATTTGGCATGGGAAACAGAAGTTTGGCTTTCGGATATGCCTGACCACATGATTCATCTAAACGGAGACAAATTTATGGGACCTCGAAAGGACAGATAGCAGTAAAGAACGAGGGAAATAAGGCAAGGAGATGAGTGAATGGCAGCAAAGACTTATTACTATGCCCGTGTTTCTTCTACCTCGCAGAATCTTTCAAGGCAGATTGAAGCCTTTAAGGCAGACGGAGCAGATGAACACGATATCATCACAGAGAAGAAGTCCGGAAAGGATATGGATCGGCCAGAATACCAGATAATGAAGCAGCATATGCTGCGTGATGGGGATACGCTGGTTGTGATGTCCCTGGATCGCCTCGGGCGGAACAAGCAGGCGATCAAAGACGAGCTGGAATACTATCGAAAGCACAATATCCGGATCCGGATTCTGGATCTTCCGACATCCAATATCAAGCCTGCCGCTGGGCAGGAATGGATCATCGACATGGTGAACAACATCATCATTGAAGTCCTTGCGTCCCAGGCGGAGCAGGAGCGGCTTACCATCCGCAAACGCCAGGCAGAAGGCATTGCCATTGCAAAGGCGGAAGGGAAATACCATGGCAGACAGCCTAAAAAGCTGGATGAAGAAAAATTCCAGGAATTGTACCGGGATTATATGGCCCGAAAATTCAGCAAAGCAGAGATGGCGCGGCAGCTGGGGGTGAACCGCTCAACGCTGTATCGGATTTTGAGGCGGAAGGGCCTTCTGCTAAGAGTGAACAGGGACGCCATATCCAGGGACGGGCAGGTGCAGCCGAAAATATGATAATTATTGCCGCAGTAGAAGACCGCGGCGGAATGGAATTCCATCATCGCCGCGTGAGCCGGGACAGAATATTGACAGAAAAAGTCCGGAAGATTACCACAGGGAAGATCCTCCGGGTGGATCCCTGCTCAAAGGATCTTTTTCCGGAGGCAGAAGCAGGCGCAGACTTTCTTGACGTTGCAGAAAAAGATGACATCTGCTTCGTGGAAAACCGTCCCCTGAAAACATATCTGGGCAGAATAACGAAAATCATTCTGTTCCGATGGAACCGCCGGTATCCGGCAGATCTGTATTTTGATCTGCCAATGGAGCCGTTTCAGACAACATATATCGAGGAATTTCCTGGGTATTCGCATAAAAAGATTACTATGGAAATATGGGAAAGAAGATGAGAAGATTTGAAAAATTGGAAAAATAAAATCAGTCGTGGACTTACCGGATTGATCCTGACTCTGTGCATGATCCTGAGTGTTGGAAACGTGATACCGGCATCCACTGGACAGGGCACCATCCATTATCCTGGGACGAATACGAGCCAGACAGAAAAGAATACCGCGGAGAACATTACATCCTTTGATTTTACAGGGATACCTGAGTACAATGGCTCTCCCTATGTTGAGGTCAATGAGAATATCCCATATTTCACCGACAGCGACCGGACCACGGAATCCTTTGAAAGCTACGGAGATCTGGACGAGTTCGGGCGATGCACCGAGGCATACGCCTGTATCGGGCAGGATCTGATGCCGACCGAGGAACGCGGATCCATCGGAATGATCAAGCCGAGCGGGTGGCATACGGTAAAATACGCAGGGATCGACGGCAACTACCTATACAACCGCTGCCATCTGATCGGATATCAGCTGACCGGTGAAAATGCGAATGAAAGAAACCTGATTACAGGAACCCGCTACATGAATGTGGAAGGCATGGAGCCATTCGAAAACATGACTGCCGACTACATTCAGGAAACCGGAAACCATGTGTTATACCGCGTGACACCAGACTTTGAAGGTGAGAACCTTCTGGCATCCGGGGTCCTCATGGAAGCGGAATCCGTAGAAGATAACGGTGCCGGCATTGAGTTCTGCGTCTATTGTTACAATGTACAGCCGGGAATTACAATAGATTACGCGACAGGAGACAGTTCCGGGCCGGAGTATACCGGTACGGAGAACACTGAAAATCAGGCGAATACAAACACACAGCAGACGACAGCATCGCAGATACAGTCAGCAGAATCAGCAGCCCCGGTATCACCTGAGGCAGCCTATATCGGAAATGCCAATACCATGAAATTCCACCGGCCGGATTGCCCCAGTGTTTCGCAGATGGCAGACCACAATAAAATATACCTGTATTCCCGGGAGGAAGCCGTCAGCCAGGGATATGAGCCATGTAAGAGGTGTAATCCGTGAACTGGGATGATTATCAAGTGAAGAAAAAAACAGAACAGAAACGAAAATCAAATAAGGTGGTAATATAGGGTAGAAGTGTGCTTCCTTTGCAAAAAAGGGGTGCGAAAGAAGCCGTGAAAAAGTAAATGAGGGAGGAAAGAGAAAGATGACGAAAAAAGAAGTTATGTCCGTACTGCTTGCTATTACACTGATGCTGCCGCAAACTGCTATCGGCGCAACGACAACAGAGACGACAACCGCAGTTGTGGAGACCGAAGAGGGAAATTCTGCCGTAGACAATGGTTTTCGAGTACATACTTTTAGGAGGTTATATACATGAATTTACGCTTGGGTGATATTGAATTATATAACATCACTTTAAGAAACGGCACAAATATGAACGAATTGATCCAGAATCCTAAATTCCAATCCTTTGTGAATAACAATGGACCAGTTGATATATTCACATCGAAACAGGTCAATGTGGATGGATATACATTTAATGTCAAAATATTTTTTATAAATAAACGATTAGATAAAATACAGCTAGTTCCAGTAAATCTTGGAATGAAGGATCCAGGATATCCAGATAAAAAGTATCAAGAGGAAAAGAAGAAAGTTGCAGATTCTTTTCTTCGAGCAGAACTGGGAGATCCATTAAAAGAGAACGAGGCTGTTCTTTACTATGAATTTGATTGGGGTAGCGCTTCCTCGATAGCGTTCTTAAGTGGTAGAAATGAATATGCAGGTGGATTTATAGAAATATCATACAAAAAATAGGAGAGTATTCTTATGGAAAGAAAATACAACCCAGCAGATCTCTCCAAATATTTGAGCGAAGCAGAGGAATATCAGACATTTTCAAATGATCCTTTAGACAAGAATGGGTCAATCACTTTTCTTATGGGATAGGTGGTATCCCAGGTAATTTCAGGTAGCA
>OMZJ01000042.1 GCA_900315495.1 uncultured Lachnospiraceae bacterium | reverse complement strand
ATTCAGTTTTTCCGCCTTGCCGTTATTGGCAAAGTTTGCGAGTTCCTCCCATGCCGCCTTTGCGTTCAGAATTGTATGTCCGGTCAGCTCCAGCATCAGCTGATTCATCTTTTCATTAACAAGAATAACCCGCCCATCCAGTGCGGAGAAGCAGATTCCGCCGGGGTAAGAGTCGATGGCTTTTTTAATCATTTTAGCTGACATACTCTTTTTCATGACTGCGTCACCTCTCCTTCCTGCGAGAGCAGAAGCCGATAGCCTGCCGGGGATTTTTCTGCCCGAAGACGATATCCTCCCTCTAAAAAGTGGGAGCCAAACTCGTGATCTGTACCGGTAATTTCAAAGCAAACCGTATCGCTGATTCGGATTGCCACAGAAGTCAGACAAAAATATGCCTCCTCTAAAATCTCTTCCAGAGTTTTCATGATAAGAAGAATAAGCTCTGGCGCCAAATCCGATGGAGGATAAAAATCCAAACTTGTTCGGATACCGATACTCTTCATGCATTTCGCCATATCCTGTAAGCTGATCGCCAGATCGCCAACCGGGATCATCTGCTGCTCCTGATAAGTAAGCTGCAGATTGCAGAATCGTTTGATATAAGTGCCGATGAGGCAGATACGGTTCCAGTCTTCTGATGAAAGGGATTCTTTAGATAGAACCTCCTCCATCAAAGCGAGTTGCCCAGCGACCTCCGATGATAAGCTGTCGTAAATATCATTGTGCGCCCGAATACTTGTCTCATCCGATTGAATTCGAATTTCCTGTGCCAGCAGATCTTGTTCTTCTTCCAATTCCGCATTCAGTCTCTGAAGCTCTCGTAAAGCCTGATTGATCTGCGAGAGGTCGGTTTGCCAGACCATATACCCGCCCGGGATTTGGTGCAGGTGCATGGTAATATCTTCCGTAGCAGAAAAATGCTGATTTTGCTTTAGAGCTTCCAGCATAGCAGGCGTGATTTCCACCGCATTTTCCGATGCTGCAATCGTCTCCCCACTTGAGGAAAGAATCTGCATTGCCACCGTAGACCGCCGGAACACTTCCTCGTACTGCGTGTTCACAGGAATCAGTCCGGTCAGGATATAGAACTGCCAGCAAAGCACTAGAATAAAAATCAGTCCCGCTGAATATTCCACAAGCTCAAATCGAACCACGTATGCCGACGCCGCATACGGAATACTGAATAGAAGCAGCAGGATCGGCTCGTAAAAAGGAATCGGCTTTCGGTAAAGCGAATCAGACTTCGTCGTGCCATTGCGCCGGTAGATCACATATACCTGATAACTGATGATACTAAGTCCCCAAATATAGACGATATATGTTCCGATGTAGGGGTGAAAATACAAATTTGGCTGGGATTCCTTCGGCATAATGTAATAGAAAAAATGATGCAGATCATTCGTCAGCGCCAGTACGCTTGAAAGGCACGCCGGAATCAGAAGCAGATACCACTTTTTGCTGATCCGATAATCGTCTGCCTTGCCAAGATAGAATGAGCCGTAAAGACCGAACAGTGGGATGAAAATAGCCGCGATATTGATGAAGTATCCGGTAAAGCGCATCCACGGAACATTGACGTAGAGGAAGGCATCCTGAATAAAGCGAACGGTTAAATACAGGATACTGACGATATTCTGTGCAGTCAGGTGGCTACGCATAGCTTTCTGGGTGATTTTTGTTGTAATGGTGTGCTGCCAGCCGAAAAGTAGCAGCATATAGACTGCCCAGACAAGATATGGCCGCAGAAAATCCTCCGGCAAGTACCGCATGCTAAGCTGCCGGTATCCGGAGACTGCAAACAACAGCGCCGCTGCCGAAAAAAGCCGGATTATGGATTTTTTACGCTCGCCCATTCTATCCCCCCTTACAGAAGATGGTTCTAGCCGATGGATACAGTTAGAACATGATAAGGATATTATAGCATGAAAAAGCCGACTTCGCACCCACACAAAAGGGTAGGAATCGCGGATTCTTTTTTGAGGATCTCCGCATAAAAAACACCCAGCTTCGGCTGGGTGTTTTAAGATAACGAAGGAATTAACTATGTAGTGAAAAAACGAATTGATCAAGCTGCCAAATAATTACCGCTCAATCCACATAGCTGGACGGACGCCTGCGCCATTTTTGTCATCCGCCACGACGATACCGCTCGTGAACAAATCCGAAGCAAGACCGGTGGGACGCGTCTCAAATTCACCTCCGCCGTTGACGCAGATAAAACCGAACTCGTCCTCTCCGGGTGTGCGTGTCCACCAGCTACTGCTCAAACCTCCAATATACCCATCGGGATTATATTCTTTTGCAGAGTTATGTGCTTTTATAGATAGGCCTGCCTCGCGAAAGGCCTCACGTTCGTAATACTCTTCCACCTCATACACGCTCAACAGGAACAACCGATCTTCGGTGTCGTTTCCTCCATCCACCCCGGAATCCGGATTATCCGGATTTTCAATGGTTGTAGTTAATATTTTAGATCGTTCGTCCGAATTGAAAGCGCTATTGTAAAACGTATCGTTCAGCCAGTTACGAAGGGTGCTTGTCTCCCAAGTAACGTTCTCATATTGTTCATTAAATAATTTCCAATCTACGCTATCTCTGCTGATTACGAGAGCGCGGTCACCATCGACGGCAATAACCTCCCACCAGATGCTATTTTCTCCGTAATTTCCCATCTGCAAAGAGTCTCCAACGGATAGTTTTTTTCCGCAGGCCGACAGAGACAGCATCATAAGGACAGCTAAGAAGAGGGCAACAATTTTTGTGTGTTTTTTCATAATTTCCGACCTTTCTCGCAGCGCTCCGCAAAGTTTCACGGCTCGCTTAGTTTCTCTGTTTTTTTTA
>OMZJ01000138.1 GCA_900315495.1 uncultured Lachnospiraceae bacterium | reverse complement strand
CCGCCGGAGACGGCGCCGCCGCTGCGTCCCAGTCTGCCGCAGATGCATACGCCGCGGGGGATACCAGTGCGTCCGGCCTCCCGCTCACACCGCTCTATGCCGAGTACAGCGTTTTCCTTTCCCGGCTGTCGGAGGACGAGCGCACGGATTTTTATGCCATCTACCGCGGGCTGATGTCCTTCGCGGGACAGATCGACCTGCCTGTCGCGCTTCCGGATTCCGAAGTCTCAAAACTCTTGCAGCTGATGGTCGCGGAGTGTCCGGAACTGCTCCAGTTCGGCTCCAGCTGGCAGCAGAGCACCGATCTGCACAGCAATGTGCGCAGTGTCATCCCCACCTATGCTCTCTCCGAGGAGGAGACAGCTGCCCAGTATGCCACCGTTTCGGCGCTGATCGACAGCTTCCACGCGCAGCTGGACGGGTACGACCAGTACCAGACAGAGCTGGCGATCTACAATTACATCATCGAGCACTGCGTCTACAGCACCACTTCATCCTATGCGTCCACTGCCTTCGGCGCGCTGGTCGACGGCTCCGCCAAGTGCGACGGCCGCGCGAAGGCCATGGTCTGGGTACTCCGCAGCTTCGGCATCGAAAGTTCCGTTCTGACCGGCTCGGATCACGCGTGGGTGATTCTGAACATCGACGGGACCTACTGCAATACGGACCCGACGTTCGATGACAACGAGTCCGGCGGCAGCCAGCGCCCGTGCAGCTATGCCTACTTCAATGTGCCGCAGTCGGCGATTGCGGATGACCCTTATCCCGCCGATGAACTATACACCGATCTCGGCATTCCCGATACGGTGAGCTGGGCCCAGAATTACCATGTGCGCTCGGGCTTCTGGATTGCCTCGGGGCAGGATGCATCGGCGCTGTTCCAGGCCCAGACCCAGGCGGCCCTGCAGGCCGGCGCCGGCCTGATCAGCATCCGTTTTGAGAATCCGGCGGACTATGCAGCGGCCAGCGCGGCATCCGCGTCCTGGCTGCAGAGCGCCCTGAACTGGGGCGCCGCGTCCTGCAGCGTGACGACCTACGATTATTCTGACGACAATCTGCTGTTCCTGGAACTCCAGTTCCAGAATTCCTGAGCTCCGGTTTCCCAAAAACGGACTTTCCAATGCCTGCCGGCGGATTTCCGCCGGCAGATTTTTGATGCGCCGTCTCTGCTGACCATTTTCCATGGCCGCCCGCGGCCGTTTTCTGCCGAGGAACGGCCGCAGCGGTTCCGACTCACTGCGGCCGGTTTTCCTGACTGTCGTATTCCTTGTTGCCGTAGCGGGTCAGGTTGGCAAGCCATACCAGTTCCACCGTTCCGACCGGGCCGTTTCTCTGCTTTGCCACAATGACTTCGCTGATTCCCTTGTTCGGCGAATCCTTGTTGTAATACTCGTCGCGGTAGAGGAACATGACCACGTCCGCATCCTGCTCGATGGCGCCGGATTCGCGGAGGTCGGACAGCATGGGCCGGTGATCCGTGCGCAGCTCCGGCGCACGGGACAACTGCGAGCAGGCAATCACCGGCACGTTCAGTTCCCGGGCGAGCGCCTTCAGGGAGCGGGAGATCGTGGAAATCTCCTGCTGCCGGCTCTCTTCGGTCCGCGACCCGCCGCCGCTCATCAGCTGCAGGTAGTCGATCATCACGCAGTCCAGTCCGTGCTCCAGCTTGTACTTGCGGCATTTGGTCCGCAGCTCCGCCACCGTGATTCCCGGCGTGTCATCGATCATCAGAGGCCACCGGGAGATCTCACTGGAGGCTTCGATCACGCTGTCCCATCCGCTGTCCGACAGGTCGCCGGTGCGCAGGTTCTGGCTGTCCACATGCGATTCCATGGAGAGCAGACGGTTCACCAGCTGCTCCCGGGACATTTCCAGGGAAAAGATCGCGACGGTGCGCCCGTTCACCGCCATGTTGCGCGCCATGTTCAGGATGAACGCGGTTTTACCCATGGAAGGTCTGGCGGCCACCAGCACCAGATCCGAGGGCTGCATGCCGGATGTCTGACGGTCGAGATCGGTAAACCCGGTGGCGATGCCCGTGACCGAGCTTTTCTGCCGGGAGGCCTTCTCGATCTTGTCAATCACCTTCAGCACGGTTTCCCCGATCGGCTCGAATTCCTGGGTCTTCCGGCGGTCCAGGATGTTGAAGACCTTCTTCTCGGTCGTCTCGCAGATCTCCGCGATCTCCTCCTTTTCTGCGTAGCAGTCTGTCGCAATCTCCTCGCTGGCCCGGATCAGGCGCCGGAGCAGCGATTTGTTATAGACGATCTGCGCGTAATAGCGGACATTGGCCGATGTGGGGACCATGTTCAAAAGCTCGCGGAACGCCGCAACGGTATTGACTTCCGGGGGCAGGTCCTTTCCCCGGAGCCGATCCTGGAGGGAAACGACATCAACTGCCGCTCCCTCATTGTACAGTTCCAGAATGGCCCCATAGATCACCCCGTACTGTCTCTGGTAAAAATCGTCGGGCGAAAGGATCTCGGACGCGGTCTCAATCGCGGCGGGATCCAGCAGCATGGACCCGATCACCGACTGTTCCGCCTCGATGCTGTGCGGCGGTACTCTGCTGATTGTGCTGTCTTCCATGTCTCTGTCCTGTGCCTCTCCCTGTCCTGTATTTCTGTCCTGCTGTATCTGTCTGTCGTTTCCTGTCTGTCGTATTTGTCTGCGGTGCCTGCCTGCGGTGCCTGCCTGCGGTGTCTGTCTGTTGCATCTGTCAACGGTTCCTGTCCGTCTGTGCCGCGGACCGTTCTGTGTCTCTTTTCATCCGGTTTTTCCGGACAATCCATGACTCTGACCGCTCCATGATACAGGCAAGCCGGAAGACGGCAGTCTTCCGGCTTGCAGACAAATCAGAGATTCCCGGGACAGCACCGCCGGCGTTTCCGGATGGTCCGGTTTCCGGGACGGCCGCCCGGTCTCAGTCCGCCTCCACCTGAATGGAAAGCTTTGCCGTCACATCCCGGTACAGCCGGACCGGCACCTCAAAGGCACCGCAGTTGCGGATCGGCTCCGCCAGCACCAACTTCTTCTTGTCAATGGCGATACCCAGCTGGGATTCCACGTTCTCGGCGATTTCCTTCGCTGCCACAGATCCGAAGATCTTCCCGCCCTCGCCGGCTTTGACGCGGACGGTGACCTTCTTCCCCTCCAGCCTTGCCGCCAGGTCCTGCGCTTCCTTCACCCGCGCGGCCTCCAGCCGGTCCTCATTGGCTTTCTTCAGTTTCATCTCATTGACGTTCTTTGCGGTGGCCTCCATTCCGAATCCCTTTTTCAGGATAAAATTCCGCGCATATCCGTCGTTGACTTTGACAATCTCTCCCGCTTTTCCCAGTGTCTTTACATCCTTCAGCAAAATGACTTCCATCTCTGTTCTCTCCTTCCGGCGCATCCGCGCCTCTGGTGCCGGCCATTCTTTCTGGCCGGCTTTTCTGCCTGCCTCCGCTTCCCGGTACCGCCGGTCCTGCTTCTCTGTCGGCAGGCCGGACGCTTACGATTCCGGAACCGGCGACGGTTCGGTCTCGTTCAGCACCCGCTTCAATTTCTCCACGGCTTCTTCCATCGTCACATTTTTCAACTGCGCGCCGGCAATGCTCAGGTGGCCGCCGCCCCCGAGCCGTTCCATGACGACCTGCACATTGAGTTCATCGATGGAGCGGGCCGAGATATAGATCTGATGCTCGTAATCGGTCAGCACAAAGGACGCGCGGATGTTGCGGATCCCCAGAAGTTCGTTTGCCGCCTGCGAGGCGATGACCGTCGGGCTTTCCGTGATGCCCGGCGGACAGATTCCAATCGCATAGCAGCCCTTGTAGATCTCAGCGTTCCGGATGATCTCGGCCTTGGCCCGATAGTCACTGATGTCGTCCCGAAACATCTTGCGCACCCTTGTGACATCGGCGCCGTTGCGGCGCAGGAAGGCCGCCGCCTCAAAGGTGCGCACACCGGTCTTTGTGATAAAGTTGTTGGTATCCACTATGATCCCGGAATACATGGCCTCCGCCTCCTCGGGCCGAATGTCAATGTCCTCCGCGTAATACTGCAGAATCTCGGCCACCATCTCGCTGGCTGAGGAAGCATACGGCTCAATATAGGAGAGAACCGCATTGTCAATGGAATCCCTGGCCTGCCGGTGATGATCGATGACGACGATATTCTGCGCGGCCTCCAGAAGCTCCGGGCACTCGCAGCGCCCCGGGCGGCTGTTGTCCACCACCACCAGAAGGGTCTTGTCGGTGATCATTTCCCTGGCCTCGCGGTTCGTGACAAACAGCTTCTGCGGATATTTCTGCCGGTTGTCAAACAGGCTGATCAGCGGGCAGATATTGTTGGACACAAAATCCAGCACGATGTGGGCCGGATGGCCCGAGGTTGCTGCCGCGCGGTACAGGCCGACCGCCGCGCCGATGCAGTCGGCGTCGCTGATCTGATGCCCCATGATCAGGACATCCTCCCCCGCCTCAATCAGTTCCCGGAGGGTCTGGGCCTTGACCCGGGCGCGGACCATGGTGTTCCGGCCCTGGCTCTGGCTCTTGCCGCCGTAGTAGGTGATATTGTCCCCGTCGCGCAGAACGACCTGATCGCCGCCGCGCCCGAGGGCCATGTCGATCGCGCTGCGGCTGTACTCGTAGTTTTTCTCGTAGCTGCCGCCGTTCAGGCCGATGCCCATGCTGATGGTCATCGCGGTGGTATTGCCGATATCGATTTTCTTGACATCCTCCGTCAGGCTGAAATTGTTCTTCTGCATCTCATCCAGATGCTGCTTCGTGAAGATGGCAAAATATTTGTCATTTTCCAGCCGGCGGATCACGCCCTGGTAGTTGGTGATGTACTTGCTGATCTGACGGTCAATGACTGCCAGAAGCAGCGTGCGCCGCACCTCCTCAATGCTCTCCATGGCCTCATCATAATTGTCCATGTAGATCAGCGCAATGACCATGCGGTCATCATCCAGTTTCTGGCGGGCCTCCAGCAGCTCCGTCTCATCGCTCAGCCAGATGCCGTACATGACGGCCGCGGTCCGGCGGTTCTCCTCGTCGTTCAGCACCGCGTCCGTGATATCATACAGCGAGGTCGCCTTGATGGCCGCGGCCAGTTTTCTGCCGCCGAAGGACACATGCACCAGCGTGTTCTCCTGCCGGACATCCGGGAGCCTGCCGGCCGTCTCCGGGAACAGGGAGAACAGCGAATACTGCGGATTTCTAGACAGCCCGGTGATTTTGGAGAATTCGTCGTTTGTCCAGATAATCAGCCCGTTTTCGTCCGCGATCGCATAGGGGATATTCATCTCCTGAAGAAGCTGCTTCTGGATCTGCGAATACCCCGCGCCGAAATCGACGAGATCGCTGGAAATCCTGCGCATATAATACCAGGTGAGGACGAACATGCACACCACCGTCACCGCGCTGACGAGACAGGCCGCGATCCCGGCATACCAGTCCACTGCCGTGACGGCAATGCAGAGAGCCAGAAGGCCGATGCTGAGAATCATCGGCCAGTTCATATACGCGCTGAGGCTGGATCGGGTCAGGCTGCGGACCGAAAGCCCCATCTCCGCCTTCGCGATGCGCCGCGGCAATCCGCTGTCCCGGCTTTTTGCGCGGCCGCGTTTCTTTTTTTTCTCAGAATTCTCTGAAGCTTGCTTCCCCATTTGATCTCCCATTCCGCGAAAACCGTTCCGCCGCTGCGGCGAAACAGACACCGGTTCTCACAGCACCGGAAAAACAGACCGGGGCAGGTGCGGACCTGCCTCGATGAACCATTCCATCATAACACAGGAACTGCGGTCCCGCAACGTTCGAGGAGCCCGCCCGCACAGGTCATAAAAAAGCCGCGGAAGCATTTCGCCCCCGCGGCTTGCGAATCCGGCCGTCGATCTGTGTGATTATTCTACGGTGTACGGAAGAAGTGCAATGTGACGCGCGCGCTTGATAGCGACGGTCAGCTCTCTCTGATGCTTTGCGCAGGTTCCGGTGACACGTCTCGGAAGGATCTTTCCTCTCTCCGAAATGTACTTTCTGAGGAGAGCGGCGTTCTTGTAATCGATCTTCTCGCTCTTCTCACCGCAGAATACACAGACCTTTCTTCTTCTGTGCGGTGTTCTTCTCCTCATGGAATCCGGTCTCTCTGTCTTATTGTAAGCCATATTGATCTCCTTACTTCACTGCCTGTCCCGCAGTGTTCTGATGAATGTCCTCATATACTGTCGAGGTACTCCCATTCCGTTCTGTCCTGTAATCAGTTGAACGGAAGTCCGTCATCATCCACGGAATCGGGGATGTTCATAAACCCGTCCAGCGGTGCTGCCGCAGACGGATCCGGGCGTGCCGAATTCTGTGCCGCAGGCTGCGGTGCACTGCCGCCCTGCTGGGAGGCAGCTGCCCCGCGGGAAGCGCTGTTTCTGTTCCAGTTCGCGCTGCTCGCATCGCTTGCCGCCTTGCTCTCGGCAAACTCCTGATCCTCAATGATGACTTCTGTTGTATATACCTTCTGGCCGTCGCGGTTGGTATAACTGCCGGTCTGAAGATGGCCGACCACCGCAATCTTGATTCCCTGATGGAAATACTTCTCGGCGAATTCCGCCGCGCGGTCAAACGCTACGCACTGAATAAAGTCTGCGGTGTTTTCACCGTTTGCATTGCTGCTCCTGCGGCGGTCCACCGCAAGCGTATATCTCGCAATCGCCATCTGTCTCTCGCCCTGCGAGTACCGGATGTCGGGGTCCCGCGTCAGGCGGCCCATCAGAATAACTTTATTCATGGTTTTACCTCATTCTCTCTCAGTCGGTCAGGCTTCTTCCTGTCTGACAACGAGATATCTCACGACCGGCTCCATAATACGGACATGTCTTTCGACTTCGTTCGGGCAGTCAGAGTCGCCTTCAAACTGAATAAAATAGTAATAAGCTTCCTTCTGCTTCTGGATTTCGTAAGCAAGTCTCTTCTTGCCCCAGTCATCCACGTTGGTCACAGTGCCATTGAAGCGCTCAATGTAGCCCTTGACCTTCTCGATGGCAGCATTTCTGTCATCTTCTTCCAGCTTGCCGTTCAATACAACTGCAAGTTCGTACTTGTTCATGTTTTCCTCCTTCTGGACTCCGGCCTCCCTTTGGAGGGAGGCAAGGATACTGCCCCGACGGGCAGACTTTCTGTGCAGTCACACAGCCATTTATGATAACACAGGGCAATCCTCTTTGCAAGGCCTTTGTCGGATTCCGGTGCGGATTTTCCCCGCATTCCCGGGCATTTCCGTTTTTCTCCGTCAGGCCTGCGCGGGCATTTCCTCAGGCCTGCGCCGGCACGATCCCCCCGCACGCCTCCGCCAGCACCTCGCCGATCGGCGCGGCAATCACCAGATCCGCCTGGCTGTCCCGCGATGTGGCGGTCTTGTTGATGAGTACCAGATGTTTTCCGCGGAAATAGTCAATCAGCCCCGCCGCCGGATAGACCGTCAGCGAGGTCCCGCCGATGATCAGAAGATCCGCATTTTCGATCGCCGCGACGGATTTCTCCAGCGTGTTCATGTCCAGCGATTCCTCATAGAGGACCACATCCGGCTTGATGATGCCACCGCAGGTGCACCGGGGTACACCCTCCGAATGTACAATCGCATCCAGGCCGTAGAATTTCCCGCATTTCATGCAGTGATTGCGCAGGACTGACCCGTGCAGCTCATAGACGGTGCGGCTGCCCGCCTTCTGATGCAGGCCATCGATGTTCTGGGTGATGACCGCCTTCAGCTTTCCCGCCTTCTCCAGTCCGGCCAGCGCGATGTGCGCCGCATCCGGCGCCGCATCCGGATAAAGCATTTTATCGCGGTAGAAGCGGTAGAATTCCTCCGGATTCTTCAGGAAAAACGAATGACTGATGATGGTTTCCGGCGGAACCTTGTATTTCTGATGATAGAGGCCGTCCGCACTCCGGAAATCCGGAATGCCGCTTTCGGTGGATACTCCGGCTCCCCCGAAAAATACAATACTGCTGCACGCGTCGATCCACGCGTGCAGCAGTCCGATCTGATCTTTCAGATTCAAAATTTGATTCCCTTCCGATTCAAGACCTGAAATCCTTCGCAGTCCACATCTGAGCCGCTTCGGATTTCAGGTCTGATTCATCTCAGATTCAAATTTAAAGCTTGATCCCCTTCAGAAGATCACCGAGATTCGTGGTGGCCTGCCCGCCCTTGTCGCGGAATTCTCTCGGCCCCTCATCCTCGTTTCTTCTGGAAGAACCCTCGCCGGATCCGGCGGTGGCATTCTGTCTCATGCTGAGGCTGATGCGGTTGTTCTCGATCTTCAGGATCTTAACCTTGACCTGCTGGCCGACGGTCAGAACCTGGGACGGAGTCTTGATTCTGCGGTCAGAAATCTGAGAGACATGCAGAAGGCCGGTGACACCGTCGCCGATGTTGACGAACGCGCCGTAATCCTTGAGGCTCTCAACAGTTCCCTCGACCACGGAACCCACCTTGAAGGCGGCAAGCTTTTCTGCTCTCTTCTCCGCTTCCTGCTGGCGAAGGATTTCCTTTGCGGAAAGGATCACTCTGCGGTCCTCTTTCTTGACCTCGATGACCTGGAACTGGATCTCCTTGCCGACATAATCCTCCAGATGCTCGACATAGCCGGTGGAGATACGGGAAGCCGGCATGAATCCTCTCACGCCCTCGACGAAAATCACGATTCCGCCCTTGACGGCTTCGGACACGGTTCCGGTCAGAACAGTCTTTTCGTCCAGATCCTTCTGCAGCTTCTCCCAGGCAAGCTCGCTGGCCGCGTCGCGCGCAGACAGAACCAGGGATCCGTCTCTCTTGTCCTCGCGGATCACCTTTGCGGTGATCGAATCGCCGACCTTGACATCCGCCATGTTGAACTTGGGATCCGCGCTCATCTGTCTTGCCTCAATTCTTCCGGTATTGGTGGAATTGAGATCGACCGTGACCTCTTTGTCATTGACGTCGATGACGGTGCCGGTTACGATATCGCCCGGGCGAACCTTCTTCACCGATGCCTCAATCTCTTCCTTATAATCATCCATGGACTCTGCCGGCGCTTCCGGTGCAGCAGCGGTCTCCGTTTCCGGCGTCGCAGTGGTCTCTACATTCTCTTTGATCTCTTCCATATTTTCTTCCTTTCATCCCCGCAGGAACGGGGCGATGGCACCGCACAGGGACGGCACAACATTAGCTGCGGCAGATCAGTCTCCGGATTTTTCCAGATCCTGCCGTGTCATTTTTCCGAGGCTGTCCGCCTGCTCAGGGGACAACCCGGACGCCAGTGCGATTTCCCGGACCGCATCCGGTGCGGAACCGTCAAACCAGAAGGCGACAAACTGCCTCGCCTGTTCCCTGACAAAACTGGCGTTATTAATTGCAGAGCTGTAATAGTAGCTGCGCCCGCGCCGCTCGGACCTGACATAGCCCTTGGCGACCAGATGCGACAGGAACGTGCAGACGGTGGTCTGCTTCCATCCCCTTCCATACAGCTCTTCAAGCCTGCTCATCACTTCAGAGAGAGAAACCGGCTCCGGCGACTGCATGATCATCCGAAACGCCAGCATCTCACAGTCCGTGATATCGCTGAAAAGCATGCCTTTTCTCTCCCCTCCTTTTCACCCGGCCCAGCATCGCCGGTACAATCATTTTTCCGCTTCCCGCATGCCTGCCGGGAAACACAGGATGCCCAGCCGGAACAGCAGAAGTTCAGCCTCTCGCTCCCCTCAGGCGTGAAGGAATACGAAGAGCACTGCCGCAATACCCGCGGCGACCTTTCCTGCCCCGCAGACCCGCACCGCCCGCTTTCTTTCCGCAGGAAGGAAGAGCGAAAGCAGGACGCAGAAGACACACGCGGCAAGCGCCCGGACCGCCCCCGCGGACAGAGCCGTCTCCCCGCAGAATGCCAGAAATCCGGTTCCCACCGAAAAGGACAGCGCCGCGCAGGTCTTTCCGACCGCCCAGGGCGTTCCCCGCCCCTTCCGCACAGCTCTCACTTCCTCCGGCAGAAAAAGAAGTCCTGCGGCAGTCCCGCAGACGGTGCCAGCGGGTACAGGCCCGGACGATGGAACCGCATAGATTCCCTCCCGGAGCATCAGCCAGCCTGCCGCCATGGCACAGATCCCGGCGCCGATGGCAAGCAGGGCGAGCAGCCCCGGCTGTCTCCCTCTGCGGCGCACAATCCCGGGAAATCCCTCGGCAGCGGTTGCCGCAAGAAGAAGCATCTGCACGGCTGCCGCCGCCAGCAGAACCGCTCCGTCCGCCGGTGTCAGCGCAGCCGGCATATGGCTGCCGGAAAGCGCCTTTCGGCCGCGAAATACCAGCCAGGCCATGGCAGCCGCACACGGGAGGGCATCCCGCATTCTCTGCCGCCTGGAAACCGGCTGAGAAGAGAGAACTTCTCCGCCGCCTCCGAAAATACAGAAGGCAGCTGCACAGCTGACGGCACCGAATACCACGGGGAAGGCACCTTCCGCGGCACCGGCAGACGTGGCAGCCGCCAGAAAAAGCAATGCCGCGGGGGCAGAAACTGCCAGCGCGGCACGCAGCGCCCGATGTTTTCCGGAAGCCGCTGTCAGCCAGTCCGTACCGTGCTGCGCTGCCGAAAAACCGGCGATCAGCAGAATCAGACCGCAGACAGTCCATTGCCATGCCATTCGTCTACCTCGCTGGATTCTAGCACAATTCTTCTATAAAAGCAACAAAGCCGCAGATCGCACAGCCCGCGGAAAGCAATTCCGCAGGCCGCGGGCTGCCGCGGGCGAAAAAGCGCCTGCTTTCCCCGCCCGCAGATTTCTGTCATGCAGGTCCCGGGGAGGCGCTTCCGGATACAAAAATCCCCCGCGCAGAAAAGGCGGGGGAAGATTGTCCTGCTGTGCCTGTCATCATCAAGCCCCGCTGATGGAGCGGAACAGCGTTTCAGGCCTTGCCGACGGAGCCGAAGATCTCCATCTTCTCGCGAACCTTGGCCTTGATTGCCTCCGTGCCCGGGAGAAGAAGCTTTCTCGGATCGAAGCCCTTGCCGACCTTGTCCTTGCCTGCCTCAATGTACTCTCTCGTTGCTGCGGCGAAGACAAGCTGGCACTCCGTGTTGACATTCACCTTGGAGACACCCATGGAGATGGCCTTCTTCACCTGGTCATCCGGAATGCCCGTGCCGCCATGGAGAACCAGCGGCATATCATGGCCGACCGTGTCAGCAACTGCCTGCAGGGTCTCGAAGCTCAGGCCCTTCCAGTTCGGCGGATAAACGCCGTGAATATTGCCGATGCCGGCAGCGAGCATATCAACACCCAGGTCCGCAATGCGCTTGCACTCCTGCGGATCTGCACACTCGCCCATGCCGATGACGCCGTCTTCCTCACCGCCGATTGCACCGACCTCTGCTTCCAGAGACATGCCCAGCTGTCTGGTGACGTTGACGAGTTCCTTCGTCTTCTCGACATTCTCCTCAATCGGGAAATGAGATCCGTCAAACATGATGGAAGTAAATCCCGCCTTGATGCACTTGTAGCAGCCTGCGTATGTGCCGTGATCCAGATGCAGGGCGACCGGGACCGTGATACCCAGGCTCTCGTCCATTGCCTTTACCATGGCAGCGACCGTGGAGAATCCGGTCATATATTTACCGGCACCCTCGGAGACACCGAGAATCACCGGGCTCTTCATTTCTTCGGCTGTAAGAAGGATTGCCTTTGTCCACTCAAGGTTATTGATATTGAACTGACCAACCGCATAGTGGCCTTCGCGGGCCTTTTTCGTCATCTCAGCGGCATTTACTAACATCTGATTACCTCCTTCGGACCTGCAGCTGTTCACAGCTGTCCCGAGTGCAGTATAACATCCGGTCCGGGCATTTTCAACCCTTTGCGTCCGAAAAGTGCTATACTATGGACATTACCGCAAAGACGGAAAGAATACGTCAAATAGAGGAGGATTTACTGATGGAACAGACAGATCAGACCAGCCGTCCCGCGCTCTCCGCAGAGGACTGCTTTCGCTTTGAGAAACGCCCGTGGATTTTTTTCTGGCTCGGCGTTGCCGCCACAGCTGCCTGCATGCTGATCCGCTTTCTCTTCACGCCCGGGCAGCTGCCCGCGGCACTGATTCTCGCACTGATTCTCATCGCGCTTCTGCTCGGTTTCCTGCTGGGCCGCTACACGCGGAAAAAGGTGAAGAAAAACCGGGATTTCTTTGATATGTTCCGCAGCATGCGGACCTGCTGGATCATCGGGCTGGTTCTTCTTCTTCTCTCCCTGACCGGCGGCTGGCCGTACGCAGTCTCCCTGATGATTCCTCCGCTCTGCATCCCGTATTTTGCGCAGGTTCTTCCCGCCTATGGCAGGCGGAAGGCCGATCTGTATGTTTCCACGCATACGACCCGCCAGACACAGGGCTGACGCACCGCGGCACACGACATACCATCCGGAAGCGAAGTTTTGAAAAATAAACATTGAAAAAGGCACCGCAGTGTCAGGGAATCTGTTCTCCCTGCACTGCGGTGTCTTGTTCTGCCTCTGTGCTCCGATAGCGAAGAATTCTGGAGCTGTCCGGCGCGGACATCCCCAGCCGCCCGACCGCATACTCGAAAATTGTTTCGGGATCGATCTGCTTTTCGATTTCCTGCGCAAGCGCGGAATTCCGGTCGGAAAGATCCTGCCGGCGCTGCACCAGCGCACTGACCGTTGTCATGGCTGCGGAAAGTTCTGCTCTCTGATTCAGAAAGAACAGGCAGGAACCGAAAAGGAGTCCCGCCGACAGAAATACAGCCGCCGTCAGCGGACGGGACAGGGAATTCGCTGCAGCAAGCTTCCTGCGGGTTTCCCTCTGAATGTTCTGTCTGCGGATGAGTGCGTCCCACCGGCGTTTGCGCTCCGCGGCAATCCGCCGGGCCATGCGTTCCCCGGCGCTCTCCCGGCGGGGCGCCGGAACCGTCTTTGAGGGGAGCTCCTCTGCGCCGGACGCACGGCTGACAGCCCTGTTTCCCGCCTGCGCCGCCTGGTGTTCCAGGCGTATGATCCGATCTTCGACAAGTCTGTTTTTCTGCATCCGCGGCATTCCCTTCTTTTTTCGCTGGCCGCCATTATATCCCTCTGGTGTCCGGTCCGTCAATCCGCATCTCTCCAAAAAAAGGCCAAAGCCCTGGCCGGAAATCAGGAAACTGCCCAAAGTATCATCGGGCAGGGGATTCCCTGCCCGATGGTTTACCGCAGATGATTTCCCGCAGACGGGTTACTGCAGCGTATCCGCCGTATACACGTAGATGCCCGCCGTCTGCGGGCCTACCGTGACCTCCATCACTCCGTCTTCCACCTCTGCCGTCACATGCCCGACATTGTATCCGGTCTGAATGGATTGAATTTCCCGCACCATCCGGCAGTTCGGCGCAACTTCTGCCGGCCAGACCGGAACCCGGAGTGTCTGCTGGGTGCGGTTGTTGTTGACAATGATGACGCATTTCTCAGACGCTGTGAACCGCCCGTAGGCCAGCCACTGATATCCACCGGCCAGACGGATGAACGAACCCTTTTTCAGAGCCGGATGTGCCTTGTGCACCGCAATGGCATAGCGGTGGAATTCAATCAGTTCCCAGTCCTCGCTGCCCCACGGGTACGTGCGGCGGTTATCCGGATCCGTCCAGCCCACCTGCCCGGCCTCGTCGGCGTAGTAGACCGCCGGACATCCCGGCAGAGACATCTGCATGATGACCGCTTCCCGTAAAACACTCTTCTCCACATTGGTGCGGGCGGCCTCCGCGCCTCTGGACGCAAGCCTTCCCACCGTGCGGTTGGTCCGCGTGAGGAACCGGGAGTGGTCGTGATTGGACAGCTCATTCATGGCCGTGTCCAGCGAACATCGCTCAAACTTGGCCATGCAGCGGTTCATGGATGCAAAGAACGCGTCGCTGTTGCCGTACATATTTTCGCGGTATTCATCGGAGTGCTTTTCCATGCCGGTCAGAAACCACGTGACCGGCTCCATGAACGCATCGTAGTTCATCACGGAATCCCACTGATCGCCCATCATCCACAGCGCGGGATCCCCGTAATGCTCGGCGATGATCACGCTGTCCGGATTGGCCTTCTTGACGGTTTTACGGAAATCTCTCCAGAACTGGTGGTTGATCGACGGCTTCTGCGCCAGATCCGCCGCGACATCCAGCCGCCATCCGTCGACAGAGTACGGCGGGGAAACCCACTTTCTGCCGATCCGCAGGATTTCCTTCCACAGCGCATCGGAGCCGTCATAGTTGAGCTTGGGCAGGGTGTCATGATTCCACCATCCCGCATAGCTGTTGTTGTACGGCCAGCCGTTCTCATCGCTGAAATAGAAGTAATCGCGGTACGGGCTGTCCGCCGAGATATAGGCCCCGGGCTCATAGCCGGGCCGATTTTCATAGATCCGCTCCCGGTCCAGCCATTTGTTGAAAGAGCCGCAGTGATTGAACACCCCGTCGAGAATCACCCGCATGCCGCGCGCATGAACTTTCTTCATGAATTCCGCGAAATACGCATTGGACGCCTCGAGATTCTCCGGCGCGGTGACACGGTTGATGTACCGGTCCGCATGGCGGTTGGTATGGTCCCGCAGTTCCAGGCACCGGCCCTCATCCTTCGGGATCTTCGCGAAATGCGGGTCGATGTGGTCATAGTCCTGAATGTCATATTTGTGATTGGACGGGGAGACAAACAGCGGGTTGAAGTAAATGACATCCACGCCGAGGTTCTGCAGGTAGTCCAGCTCCTCCTCCACGCCCTCGAGATCGCCGCCGTAGAATCTGCCCACGTCAAAGGCGGCCGGATTGCTGTTCCAGTCCTCCACCTTCTCTGACTTGCGGCCCAGATAGATATACTCGCCGCTCAGCACATCATTCTTCGGACTTCCGTTCCGGAAGCGGTCTGTGAAAATCTGATAAATCACCGCTCCCTTCGCCCATTCCGGCGTATGGAACCCCGGTGTGAGGCGGAAGCAGTTCTCCGGGCGCACCGGCTGATCCGCCCCCAGCTTGTTGTACCAGCAGGTATCGGTGCCGGAAATCACCTCAAAGCAGTAGCGGATCTGCCGGCTCCGCACGGGAATCACCGCTTCGTACCGGTCAAAAAGCGCGTCCGTGCTGCGTTTGGCCATCGGCACCACCGCTCTGCCGACGTGCAGCAGCACCGCCGACACATTATCTCTGGCCGTCCGGAAGCGGATCACCACGTCATCCCCGGGATCGGCTTCCGCCGGTGTGCGGTATTCCTCCGTCTCATCGCAGAAAAGCGCTGTTCTGTCTATCTTTCCCTGTTCCGGCATTTCTTTCTCCATTCCGCTGCCTTTCACCGGCGGCACGGAGGACAGCGCCGCTGCCCTCCGTCTCTGTGCCCGCAGCATCAACGGGCACAAGAATCACGGTTCTCTGCTTCGCTTCCGTCTTTACGGCTGCTCCGAAGGCCCGGCCTCCTGAAATAACGCGTTGAATTCGTCTGTTCCGATCTTCTCTTTTTCCATCAGAAGATCCGCGCAGCGGTAAAGCACTTCCTTATTCCGGCCGATCAATTCCTCGGCCCGCCTGCCGGCCTCGGCCATGATTCTGCCGATCTCGCGGTCGATCTGCGCAGCAGTCGCCTCGCTGTAGGACCGGCCGGCCGAGAATCCGAGCGCATCCGTGTCGTCGCCGTCCTCATAGTCGATCGGGCCCAGGCTGTCCGACATGCCGTATTTCTTGACCATATCCCGGGCAAGCTCGGTCGCACTGCGGATATCCTGCGACGCTCCTGTGGTGATATCGTCGAACACCAGTTTCTCCGCCGCCCGGCCGCCGAGCGCCACCACGATCTGCTGCTCCATCTCGCCCTTCGTGCGGAACATCTCGCCTTCCTTCGGAAGCGGCATCGTATAGCCCGCCGCGCCGGTTCCCGTCGGAATGATCGAGATCGTGTGCACATCGCCCACATCCGGCAGCTCGTGCATCAGGATCGCATGGCCGCTCTCATGAAACGCGGTGATCCGTTTCTCCCTGTCGCTGATCAGGTGGGATTTCTTCTCCTCCCCCACACCGACCCGGACAAAGGAGCGGTCGATATCACTCTGGGAGATAAACAGCCGGTGTTCCTTCGCCGTGAGGATCGCGGCCTCGTTCATCAGGTTCTCGAGGTCTGCCCCGGTGAATCCCGCCGTAGTCCGGGCAACACGGGAGAGATCCACGTCGGAGCCCAGCGGCTTGTTTGCCGCATGCACCCGCAGGATTTCCTCGCGTTCCCGCACATCCGGGCGGCCCACGACGACCTTGCGGTCAAAACGCCCGGGGCGCAGAATCGCCGGGTCCAGGATGTCGACGCGGTTGGTTGCCGCCATCACGATGATTCCCTCGTTCGTTCCGAACCCGTCCATCTCGACCAGAAGCTGATTGAGGGTCTGCTCCCGCTCATCATGGGCACCGCTCATGCTGCCCAGCGAACGGCGCCGCGCGACGGCATCGATTTCATCAATAAAGATGATGCAGGGCGCATTCTTCTTGGCCTGCTGGAAGAGATCCCGCACACGGGACGCGCCGACGCCGACGAACATTTCCACAAAATCCGAGCCCGAGATGGAGTAAAAGGGCACCCCCGCCTCGCCGGCAACCGCCTTGGCCAGCAGGGTTTTTCCCGTGCCGGGCGCGCCGACCAGAAGGACTCCCTTGGGAATGCGGGCGCCCAGGCTGCTGTAGCGCCCCGGTTCCTTCAGGAAATCGACAATCTCGCCGAGCTCTTCCTTCTCCTCCTTCAGCCCCGCCACGTCGGCAAAGGTCACGCGGTTGCGGTCCGGATCCACCATCTGGGCGCGGCTCCGGCCGAAGCTCGTCATTGCGTTTCCCCCCTGCTGCATGGCGGTATTCTGACGGAACGTGAAGAACAGGAAAAACGCGCAGAGCAGCGCCGTCAGAATCAGCGGAAAGACCACTGACGAAAACCAGCTGTCATGGGGCAGGCCGGTCATCGAGGTGGTGATTCCCTGTTCCGTCAGATAGTCCAGTTCCCCGTCGATATCCGGGACAAAGACATAGAGGTGCTCTCCCTCCCCCTTCTCCAGAATGATTCTGCCCGTGGGGACCTTGGACCCCGGCTCAATCCGGGCATTTGTGACCTCCCCCGACTCCACCATCTGCCGGTAGCTGTTGTAGGTCAGCGTATTGTTCTCGGTGATTCCATAGTGAAAGATCACCAGAATGGCCGTAAGCGCCGCGATCAGAATGGCATAGACCAAAAGATTCGACGATGATTTTTTCAAATTCGATGGCTCCTCAGTCCGCAGATGAGTCCTGCTCCACGACCCCCACATAGGGGAGGTTGCGGTAGCGCTGGTCATAATCCAGCCCGTAGCCGATCACGAAGACGTCGGGAATGACAAAGCCACAGTACTCCGGTGAAAATCCCTTGACCTCACGCCGGTCGGGCTTGTCGAGCAGGGTGCAGATTTTCAGGCTGGCCGGCTTTCTGGAGAACAGAAGCTCCCGCAGGCAGGCAAGCGTATGGCCGGAATCGATGATGTCCTCCACGATCAGCACGTCTTTTCCCTCAATCGACGCGTCGAGATCCTTCTTGATCTTGACATCGCCGCTGCTGACCGTGTCCGCCCCGTAGCTGGACACGCACATGAAATCGATTGTGCAGGGGACCGTGATCTGCTGAGAAAGCGCCGTCAGGAAGTAAACGCCTCCCTTCAGCACGCAGATCAGCGAAATTTCCTTTCCGGCATAATCGCGGCTGATCTGGCTGCCCAGCTCTCTGACTCTCTCATTGATTCGATCCTCCGGAATCAGAACTTTGATCCGATCGCTCATACTTTCCTTTCTCTGCCGCCCCGGGCAGCAGTTCCGCACGCAGTACGCTCCGGGTCTCCCCGGAAACAAAATATCGGGGGCTCACGCGGAAACCCGGGATCCAGAGGATCTCATTTCCGGACGCAAGCAGCGGCCACCGGCTCCGAAGCCTTGCCGGAAGCTGAAGGTCAATCATGACGTCTTTCAGTTTTTTCCCCGAACCATCCCTGTTCACGCTGAATCTGTCGGAATGCCTCCGGCATCTCAGACAAATCGCACCAGATATTTTATCATAATCAAGCAGCGCAATACAACCGCCGGAGGCCAGGTTTTGCTGCCGCGCCGTCTCCGGACCGGCCGGCCCCGCTGCGGCGGTCAGCCGGACGGTTATGGTGCCGCTTTCCGTCGGGCCGTCCCCGTCCCACGCTTCCCGGACCAGCCGGACACTCCCGTATTCCCGGTAAGCAGTCACACCGCCGTTCAGCCGGACGAAGGCCGCCTTCCCCGCAGTCCCGAGGCGGCAGACCGACCGGATCTGTGCCCGGGATAAATCCTTCAGCGGCGCACCCAGGCGGCGGATTCCCTCCATCACCGCATAGGCTGCTTCCAGATCAGACCGGGCCAGCAGCGCTTCCGGAATCACCACGGTGTGCGGTTCCAGAAAGTCCGCGATCCGCCTCCGGAGGACCTCCTCCGAATCCGCCCCGACCCCAGAGCGGCAAAGCCTCTCCTCCGCGTCATCCAGCCGCCGGTCTGCCTCCCGGCGGAAGAAATCATCCGCCTGGCGAAAATCCTCCGCAGCTGCCGCGATGTGCTCGGCCGCGCGCGGACGGATCCGGTCCAGGGCCGGAAGGATGCAGTGCCGGACGGCGTTCCGGGTATACCGGTCGTCGGCATTGGTGGAATCGGTGCGCCAGGGCTGCCCACATTCCCGAAGCCAGCCCTCAATCTCCGCTCTCCCGACGCAGAGAAATGGCCGGATCACCGCGCCGCTCTTCGGCCGCATTCCGCCCATGCCGCGGATGCCGGTCCCCCGGATGAGATTCATGAGGACCAGTTCGGCCTGGTCATCCCGGTGATGCGCCACGGCGATGACGGCCGCCTGTTTCTGTCTCCGCACGTTCTCAAATATCTCATAGCGCGCGCGCCGTCCCGCCTCCTCCTCCGTCAGCCCCTGCGCCGCCGCTTCCCGGGGGATATCCCGAAAAAAAGTCAGAAACTCCACCTGCTGCCGCGCACAGAGCTGCCTCACCGCGGACACATCGGCATCGGCCTCCGCGCCGCGGATCCCGTGATGCACATGGACCACCGTCAGCCGGAGCCGGTATTTGCGCCGCATGGCGCAGAAAAACAGCAGGAGCGCCGTCGAATCCGCGCCGCCCGACACTCCCAGCACACAGGCATCCCCCGGCGAGAACAGGCTGTTCTGCAGAGAGAAGTCCTCGACACGCGAAACCAGTCCCCCGGTCTTTTCCGCCTCACAGGAGTCGCCGCTCTCTCCGCCAAAACCGCCCGCGGACGGGTCTGCTGAATGACTCATGATCTCACCTCTCCGGGAGAGCTTCCGGCGGCGGCGCAGATTTCTGCCTCCCGCATCCCGTCCGGTCCCCCCATTGCAAGGCCTGACCTTTCCGGTCAGGCCGTCTGCCTTCCGCGCCGTCCGTTTTTTCTCTCTGCCGGCATTCCGGGAATATCGGTTCAAAAACAGCAGAAGCGGAGAAAGCACGCGCCTTCCCCGCTTCCGCAAATCATTGCACTTTTACTCGCCGCGAATGGAAATCTCATTGTCCCGAAGCAGACCGAGATGGGATCTCGCGTACAGCTCGGCAAAATCATCGCTCTCGACGTAATCCTGATAATCCTTGAGTTCTTCCGCACGCTCGGTTTCTTCTTCAATCTGCACCTGCAGATCCGCCGCCTGCTGCTCGTACTTCTTCGTTCGGAGCTTCAGGCCGTGCGCCGCAAACAGTGCCATTGCGGAGAGGAAAACAGCCGTGACGGGAATCAGAATCATGAACAGCTTCGTCTTGTTTCTGTTCAATACCTGAAGCGGTTTTCTGCTCCGCTTTCGGTATTTCCCGATCGGGACAAGATCCGGCGGCATATTCTGCTGCGTTTGATTCATTCTGTCATCCCCCGATCACTGATCTCTGTCATCGAAGCCAGTGTGCCCGCCCGATGGCGGGAAAAGGTTTACAGATAGCGGAAAAGCTCCTTTGCCTCGTCTTTTCTGACGCTTTCCTCCACCGACAGGACTTCTGCCCTTACGGTTCTTGTTCCAAAGTTGATTTCAATGACATCGGACGGCTTCACCTCTGCCGATGCCCTTGCCGGTTTTCCATTCAGCAGGACTCTGCCGGCATCACAGGCTTCGTTGGCAACGGTGCGCCTCTTGATCAGCCGCGACACCTTCAGATATTTATCCAGTCTCATTTTTCTGACCGTTTCTGCCTTTCCTGTACCGGCCTGCGCCAACCCGGAAAAAGACGGGGAAGCTTACGCGTTGACCGCATCCTTCAGCGCCTTGCCCGCCTTGAACTTCGGATTCCTGCAGGCCGCAATCGTCATGGTCTCACCGGTGCGCGGGTTTCTGCCCTCTCTTGCCGGGCGGTCCGCGGTCTCAAAAGTGCCGAATCCCACCAGGGAAACCTTCTCCCCCTTTGTGAGCTCGTCGGTGACGACCTTAACAAAAGAATCGACCATTTTTTCGGTATCTGCCTTTTTCAGTCCAGCGTCCTCAGCGATCGCTGCTACGAGTTCTTTCTTTGTCATGTCTATTTCCTCCTGATTCTGATTCTTCATGATTCATTTTCATCCGCGCGAAGCGGGGCGACTGACGGGACTCCGAAAAATCGCTGATATATGTTATAAAGGATGAAAATATGTTTGTCAAGAACTGTCTCGGAGGCCGCCGGAAACGGCCTCATCCGCCCCCGGACGCCGCCTCTGCGGCCGCCGGAAGCGTTTTCTTCCGCCCTCTTTCTTGAATTCCTTGAAAATCCATAGTATTATAGGGTTATAGAAGTCTGAGCGGGATCTGCGGAGTGTGCTCCGGGCAATGCGCTTCAGGCCTCAATCAGAGCAAGAGGAGTGTTATGAAAATATCCACAAAAGGCAGATATGCCCTGCGCATGCTGATGGATCTGGCCGCCCACCAGGGGGATGGCTATATCCCGCTGAAGGAGATCGCGGCCAGACAGAATATCTCCAAGAAATATCTGGAGCAGATTGTACCGCTGCTGAACAGCTATGACATTCTGCTCACCAACCGCGGATATCAGGGCGGCTACAAGCTGGCCAAGAGCCCTGACCAGTATAAGGTGGGCGATATCCTGCGCATCACGGAGGGAAGTCTCGCCCCGGTGAACTGTCTGGAGCAGGACCCCAACCAGTGCCCGATGAAGGAGGAGTGCCCGACGCTCTCCATGTGGCAGGGGCTGAACAAGGTGATCACCGATTACCTGGACAATATCACCTTGCAGGACCTTCTGGACCGGCAGCAGTCGGAATTTGTCAATGACTATGTCATCTGATCTTTTCAGATTCCCGCGGCAAAAGCCGCGGGAGTTTTTCGTTTACGGGCGATCCTGCGCCTCCGGCGGTGTCTGCCGGTGACGCCTCACGGCGGCGTCTGCCCGCCGGAAATACCAAAGGCCGGAGAACGGAGGTTCTGTCACCTCCAGCTCTCCGGCCTGTCATGCACCAACGAACTTTCTTCTGCGCGCGGGCCCCCATTCCCTCGTTCGCATTTTCCCTTCCGGTGGGACATCCGCGCGCTCATCACTCCTGTTTTCCCTTCCGACAGGCATTCACGAACGCATCGTCCGGCTCTTCTCTCCGTCTTCCGGGCATGCAGTTTCCTGCCGTCTCAGGCAAAAAGCGGTGTGGAAAGGTACCGGTCGCCCGTATCCGGGAGAAGCACAACAATCGTCTTGCCCTTGTTTTCCGGGCGCTTTGCCACCTGAATGGCCGCCCACACCGCGGCGCCGGAAGAAATACCTACCAGCACGCCCTCTCTGCGGCCGATCGCCTTGCCTACGGCAAACGCATCCTCATTCTCGACCGTGATGATCTCATCATAGATCCTGGTATCCAGCGTATCCGGAACAAATCCGGCGCCGATTCCCTGAATCTTGTGCGGCCCTGCATGGCCCTGGGAAAGCACCGGGGATCCCGCCGGCTCCACGGCAATGACTCTGGTCTCCGGCTTCTTCTCCTTCAGATACTGGCCGACGCCGGTCAGCGTGCCGCCGGTTCCGACACCGGCAATGAAAATATCCACGGTGCCATCGGTGTCCTCCCAGATTTCCGGGCCGGTGGTTGCCTTGTGCGCTGCCGGGTTGGCCGGATTCTCAAACTGTCCGGGGATGAAGCTGTTCGGGATCTGCGATGCCAGTTCATTCGCCTTGGCGATTGCCCCCTTCATGCCCTTCGCACCTTCGGTCAGGACGATCTCCGCGCCGTAGGCCTTGACCAGGGTACGGCGTTCCACGCTCATGGTGTCCGGCATGACGATAATCGTGCGATAGCCGCGGCTTGCCGCCACCGCCGCCAGACCGATTCCGGTGTTGCCGCTGGTCGGCTCAATAATCACGGAACCTGGTACAAGCTTCCCCCGCTTCTCCGCGTCCACAATCATCGCATAGGCGACACGGTCCTTGACACTGCCGGCCGGATTGAAATACTCCAGCTTTGCGACAATTTTCGCGCCTGTCTGATACTCCTCCTCAATATGGCGAAGCTCCAGGAGCGGCGTATGACCAATCAAATCTGTGACCTGCTGGTAAATCTTCATAATATAGTCTCCTTTCGGCGGCACGGCTGTCCCTGGCCGGCGCAAGCGCGGATCTGAAACCGGATCCTTTTTATAAATCACTATATACCCTGTGATTTACTAGGTATTATGCTAACACGACCTCCCCTCCCTGTCAACCGGATTTTCAGAAATTTTTAAGCCTTGCTGTGCACTTTTCGATGCGTCAGATGGTTTCCCGCGCAGCAGAGGCCCTTCCAGATCCAGGCGGAGGCCTGGTGAATCAGAAAGCCGGCGCCGAAGGAGAGCCCGAACACCGCCGCGGTACACAGAAGTCCCCGCCACCCGTATTCCGAGGGCGGATATTTCCCGTAATCCCACCGGTAAATCTGCTGGTCAAAGACACAGGAAACCAGATACATCTCCAGCGTGACATTCGAAATCTGCCGCGCGATGGCGCGGAGTGCCCCGCTGTCGGTCTGGACCTGATAAAATGAGAGAAAAAGAAGTACCGCAATCGCGACCGTCACCAGATGGCTGTAGGTCATCGTATATCCATCATAAAATTTAGTTGTACCGCCGCCGGTCCGGCTGTCCACCACCGCCGCGAAAAAGCCCAGGCAGACGACGGCGGCAATCGCCGGCAGGCGTCTGACCGTCGGCCGGTAGGTGCGGATCCAGCAGCCGATGAGGTAATAGGTGATGAACCAGAGGTTCACCCAGTAGTTCGGCAGAAAGCGAAGTTCCGTTTTTCCGTCGAATTTGATGGAATTCACCGTTGTCGGCAGGAAGGTCAGGAAAATCATCACCAGCACCAGAATGGTGCGGTTTCGCTTTGTCTCCAGGGAGTTCCACAGCCGGTTGATGAACGGACTCATCAGATCCAGCCCGATGTACATCTCGATATACCAGCTGTAGTTTGCGAGATCAAAATTAAAGAAATCGACGGCCCAGTCGTAGACGGATTTGTGCTGTCCGGCGATCCGGATGTCATAGAAAAGGCAGAGAAAAGAAATGATCACCCAGCTGATCAGGATCACGGGCAGGGCGTGAAAATATCCCCTGGTATACTCTTTCCCGCACTTCAGATAACCGGTGAGCAGCAGGAAGATCGGCACGCAGGAAAGGCAGATGCACCGCACCGCCGCCGCGCTGATCATAGCCGTCCCCCGGACCGGCTGCAGATAAAAACCGTTCCGCAGAAAGAAATGGAGCCAGAACAGCAGACAGATTGCCAGGATTCTGACCGCATCCAGGCCGAACACACGCTTTTTCATCAAAATGACCTCCCCAGGGCCTCGCCCCCGCGTTCTTACATTTGCGCAATTATAGCATTCCGGCCATGCCCCCCGCAATACGGCTCCGGCGGAGCGGATTTGCGCACCGGCACCGGACACGCTATAATGTTCTCTGACATCCGCATTCCGCGGGTGCGCGGCAGAGGAATCGGAGGACAGCGTTTTGGCAGAGCAGAAGGCACTGATTGCAATGAGCGGCGGCGTGGATTCGAGCGTGGCGGCTTATCTGATGATGCAGCAGGGATACGACTGCACCGGCGTGACCATGCGCCTGTATACCAACGAGGAGATCGGTGTGCCGAAGGGCCACACCTGCTGTTCGCTGGACGATGTGGCAGATGCCAGAAACGTCTGCTTCACCCTGGGCATTCCCTACTATGTACTGAATTTTTCCGACCGGTTCCGGGAGATGGTCATCGACCGCTTTATCCATGCCTACGAAAACGGCATGACGCCCAATCCCTGCATTGACTGCAACCGGTACCTGAAATTTGATCTGCTCTTCCGCCGCGCAGCAGAGATGGGGTGCGAAAAAGTGGCGACCGGGCATTACGCCCGCGTCTCGCGGGACCCCCAGTCGGGCCGGTGGCTTCTGGCCAAGGGTGTCGATCCGTCCAAGGACCAGAGCTATGTGCTGTACACGCTCACACAGGATCAGCTGGCGCATGTGGCTTTCCCGCTGGGCGGCCTGACAAAGACCAGAGCCCGGGAAATCGCAGAGCAGCAGGGATTTGTCAATGCCCGGAAACACGACAGCCAGGACATCTGCTTTGTGCCGGACGGCGATTACGCCGGTTTTATCGCCCGGACGACAGGCCGGGATTATCCGGAGGGTGATTTCGTCGATCTGCAGGGAAACGTGGTCGGCCGGCATAAGGGAATCATCCACTATACCATCGGGCAGCGCAAGGGACTCGGCCTGGCGCTCGGCCATCCGGTCTTTGTCTGCGGGATTGACCCGGTGCGGAACCGTGTGACGGTCTGCAGCGGCGAGGAGCTTTTTACCCGGCATCTCACCGCCGAAAATCTGAACCTGATTGCCGTGGACAATCTCCGCACCCCGCTCCGCGTCAGGGCGAAGGTGCGCTACCGGCAGACGGAGCAGTGGGCCACCGCCGTGCAGACCGGCGATGACACACTGGAGCTTCTGTTTGACAAACCGCAGCGCGCCATCACCGCGGGTCAGGCCGTGGTGCTCTATGACGGCGACATTGTGGTCGGCGGCGGCACCATCGCGCCGCAGCAGCATCACAAGGATGCATAAGAAGGAGGATTGATCTTTCATGAAGACAGCAGTGCGTTATAAAGAACCGGCGAAAACCCCGCAGCTTGCTGCGGGGATGAAAGCCGGCTTTTCTTTTCTTGATATATACGTATAAACCATATATAATCTATGTATGAACAATCAAGAAGGCAAAAGATCAATGGGGAGACCCAAAAGCAACAACGTACAAATCAATATTTCTATCCCGGCAGGATGG
>OMZJ01000096.1 GCA_900315495.1 uncultured Lachnospiraceae bacterium | reverse complement strand
GGAAGGAATACCTGCGTGTGATGGCCATTGCAGGATCGTCCTCCAATGTGCCGAAGGCAAGCCGTCCCTGGTTTTATGAGATCTATGATGCCATTAGGGGCTCGGATGGCCTGACAGAGGAAGAAAAGAAACGGCTGGCGGGCATCGCGGTCGGTGCCAGATACATGGACTATGATTACGAAGCGGCAGAGAGAACCGCATCTGTTCTGTGTGTATCAGAGAACATACCATGGCAGGCAAGCTACAACCTGGCCGAGTTCTATACAACGACCAGACGCTATGATTCCGCTGATGAGGTAATCGAAGAAGCACTCAGCCGGTTTGCAGATGATGAATTTGTTGTGCAGACCATGCAGAATCGGGCTGAAAAGAATGCGAAACAGCGCGAGAAGGCTGATGCCGGAAAGCAGGAGTATCTGCCTAACCCGAAGGAGAACCGGGATGAGGTCAGAAAGAAATACATTGATTTCCTGGCATCCATAGGCATCGAAACTACAGCGCCGACGCCTTTTACGGGCAGAAAGTCCAAAGCCGCGATTCCAAGGGATCAGTACCCTGCTCCGGTAGAAACCAGGGATACAGACTTTGATACCTTTGTGGCCTTTGACCTGGAAACAACCGGCAGAAGCTCAAAGATTGATTCCATCATCGAGATCGGGGCTGTAAAGGTTGTCGGAGGCAAGGTCGTTGAGACCGGTGAGTTTACCTTCCAGGAACTCGTGCAGCCGCTAGATCATAAGAAGGTGTTAGCAGAGATCACAGAGCTTACCGGCATCACAAACGATGAGGCTTACGCAGCAAGACCGATCTGGGAAGTGCTGCCGGACTTCATGAGATTTGCCGGGAATGCTGTTCTGGTCGGATTTAACTGCATGACCTTTGACAGCCGCTTCATGGTCCGGGCAGGACGCTATAGCAACTGGATCATAGAGAACAAGTATTTTGATGTAATGCGCTATGCGGCTCAGTTCAAAGAACAACTTGGCATTGATGCAAAGAAGGTTTCCCTGGAGGAACTCTCCGGGAAACTGGAAATAGAAAACCCGCGTGCTCACAGGGCACTGGCGGATGCCATTACAACGGCGAGAATCTTCCTAAAGCTGAAAGAACTGGATACCGGAGTGGAAAGCAGCTCTGTCGAAGATCTGCTCTCTGACTTGGATAACTGGTAAAAATCTATTTTGACAATGCTGTCAGAATGACAGATTCTGTCCATACTCGTTGACTACAGTAGCAGAAAGGCCGGTGATTGATTGGATAAAAAGGTTGAAAGAATAATCAGTCTGTACAATCGGGTCGTGGACGGAGAAGTCCTTGTGAAGGCAGATGAGGCTGCCCGATACGGTGTAAATGAGCGGTCGATTCAGAGAGATATTGATGATATCCGGGCTTATTTCGCAAATGATCCGGGGTCCAATCGAGAGTTGATCTATGACCGTACCAAGAAAGGCTATGTTCTGGTACAGAACTCGAAGAAGACTCTAACGAACAGCGAGATACTAACCGTATGCAAGATCATGCTGGAAAGCCGGTCCCTCACGAAAGAGGAAATGTATCCGATTATTGATAAACTCCTGCAGTGCTGTGTGCCTTACAAAAACTACAAGCAAGTACAGGACCTGATCAGCAATGAGAAGTTCCATTATCTGGAGCCGCACCACGGAAAAAAGTTTGTAGATGATATGTGGGATATTAGCAGCGCAGTATATGAGCACCGGCTGATGCGAATCCGCTATCAGAAACTGAAGGAACCGGATAAGATAAAACGTCTGATCCAGCCGGTCGGAATTATGTTTTCTGAATACTATTTTTATCTCTGTGCCTATATCTCCGTCAGCGAAGAGACGCCGGAAGTAGTAAAGCACCCATTCCCGACCATCTACCGGATGGACCGGATCGTGGAATATGAGGTCCTGGACGAGCACTTCCATGTGCCGTACGCGGACCGCTTCCAGGAAGGAGAGTTCCGTAAGAGAATTCAGTTCATGTTCGGCGGCGAGCTAAGGACTATAAAGTTCAAATACAGAGGACTCAGCATTGAGTCTGTACTGGATCGTTTTCCGACAGCTGAGATTATTGATCATGACAGTACCGGCTGGACGGTCAAGGCCGAGGTCTATGGCGATGGTGTGGATATCTGGCTGAGAGGTCAGGGAGAGATTATCGAGATTATTGACGGAGGCAGGAGATGATAGACGATTTCATGAACTTTATGGGGTACCGGAATATGGTGGTCGAAGACAAGATCGAAGAGTGCCTGGCCGCTGCAAGAGATGGTGAAATGGAAATCACCATCGATCGTGGAGATTTGACCGACGACGAAGTTGAATATCTTGAGCGTGAAGTACGGCGCAGAATAGTGCGTGGCTATTGATAATGAAGAGAATATCAGAACAGGAACGAATAAATCTGCGGCAGCAGGCACTTGATGAGCTGAATCGTCTTGAGGCAATCCTTCAGGAAGAAGAAACCCGTGAATTGCTGGATAAGTACAAAAACACATTCAATCTATGCGAAAGTGCATATAAAGTGGTTTTGCATGAACATCAGATTCGTACCAAAGGCAAGATTCAGGGACAGCTGAAGCTTGATATGAGACAGGTGCCGCATGCGATGCAATTCGCAGGATATACGATCGACAAGGATTTGTTGAACAGGTTGTTTGGATCGGAAAATGCCAAGGGAAAGCGGTCTGCAAAAAAGCTTAGAGATGCAGTGACGCATGGAATTGAGCAGGCAGCGGTAGACGAAATCATAACGAGACAAGATCAGCTTTTTAAGGATATGAATGACTTCCTGGAGATTATTAGAAAAGTTTAAAGGAGAGGACGATGTTTGCAGACAATGACCGCATAAGACAACTGGCGTTGGATGTTTTAAACCTCTCCAGGAACACGATTGTAATTAATCTCCGCTTTATGGATAGGGCAATAAGTATACTTCGCCCCATGAGCATAGAAGAAATGAACGGGACGGCTGTTGATGGAGTTAACATTTTTTATGATCCACTTTATGTAATAAAGGCTTTCAATAAGGAATCTATGTTAATGAATCGACAGTATCTGCACATGATTCTTCATTGCGTGTTTCAGCATTATTGGATCGGAACCCTGGTCGATCATGATTACTGGGATTTGGCATGTGATATTGCGGTTGAATGTGTAATTAACGACCTGAATCTTGGATGTGTTCTTACGAACAATGTGGATGAAGAAAAAACAGAGATCCAAAGACTTAAAAACAAAGTCAAATATATGACCGCAGAACATATATATCGCTTGTTTGTAAGTGAAAATATTCCCGATGATGAGATAATCCGATTGAAAAGCGTTTTTTCACTTGACACTCATGCTATTTGGTATACACATGATGTATCCGAACTATCAGACTTAAATGCATTGATGAGTCAGTCATTTATATGTTCGAAGGAGGATACAGATAGAGTAACACCGCATAAAGTGGTGTCTGGTGCTGATAGCAAGATAGTAGATATCTGGAAACAAACTGCAAAACAAATGCAATTGGATCTTGAAGCCTTTAGCAAAAGGATGGGCGATAATGCAGGGAGTTTAACGCAGAATCTGATATCTGTTACACGAGAAAAATATGATTATGCAGAGTTTTTGAAGAAATTTGCTGTACTTGGAGAAAAAATGAAACTCAACATGGAGGAGTTTGATTATGTCTTCTATACGTATGGATTGAAATTATATAAAAATATGCCTTTGATTGAACCTTTGGAATACAAGGAAATGAAGCAGGTAAAAGAGTTTGTTATTGCCATAGATACCTCTGGTTCGACGAGCGGCGAATTAGTTCAGAGCTTTGTGCAAAAAACGTATAACATTTTAAAAGGTGAAGAAACATTTTTTACCAGATTTAATCTACACATCGTGCAGTGTGATACTGAGATACAGGATGCCGCAAAGATAACCAGTCAGGCTGATTTTGATGCATACATCTCAGAAATGAAAATCAGGGGATTAGGAGGAACTGATTTCAGACCGGTATTCCGTTATGTAGACAAGCTTGTAGAAGAGCACGAGTTTATTAACCTTAAAGGTATGATTTATTTTACCGATGGGTGGGGGACATTTCCTAAAACGCCGCCCAAATATAAGGTGGCAGTTGTTTACGTGAGTGACGGGTATGAAAACCTTGATGTTCCTGCGTGGGCCATAAAACTTGTATTAAAGCCGGAGGAGATGACAAGTGAACATCAAAGAGGCTAAAGAACAGATAAAAAACGCAATGACAGCATATTTCACCAAAGATACTGATGGAGATTACATAGTTCCAGTAGAAAAACAACGGCCGGTATTCCTTATGGGACCACCGGGAATTGGAAAGACCGCTATTATGGAGCAGATTGCATCAGAAATGGGCGTGGGGTTGCTTTCTTATTCGATGACACATCATACCAGACAAAGTGCGTTGGGATTACCGTTTATTCAGCACAAAGAGTATAGGGGATTTGAATATGATGTTTCGGAATATACTATGAGCGAAATAATAGCCTCGGTATATGACATGATGAAAACAACGGGGGTAGAGGAAGGCATATTGTTTCTGGACGAGATCAACTGTGTTTCAGAAACACTTGCCCCTGTGATGCTACAATTCCTCCAATATAAGGTGTTTGGCAGACATTGCGTGCCAAAGGGATGGATTGTCGTTACAGCAGGGAATCCTCCGGAATATAATAATTCCGTCCGGGAATTTGATATTGTAACATGGGATCGTCTGAAGAGGATTGATGTTGAACCTGATTTTGATGTTTGGAAAGAGTATGCATACAGCAAAGGTGTCCACCCAACAGTGTTAACTTATTTGGAAATCCGAAAAGCAGATTTCTATTCAGTTGAGTCTACTGTGGAGGGGAAAACGTTTGTAACAGCGCGTGGGTGGGATGATTTAAGCCAGATGATCTGGCTTTATGAGACAAATCATCTGCCAGTGGATGAGAAACTAATTTCACAGTATGTTCAGAATCCAAGAATTTCAAAAGAGTTCGCTGTCTACTATGCTTTGTATCAGAAATATAAGAGTGATTATCAGGTAGACAAAATTCTTAATGGAAAGGCCTCTGATTTAATAAAAAAGAGAGCACAGGAGGCACAATTTGACGAAAGGCTTTCTCTTATAGGAATGCTAATGGATTCGGTAGGAGAAAGTATTCGAACAGATATGGCAGCTTATCTGGTTTTGAAGGAATTGACAGCTTCTTTGATGAGGATCAAAGAAATATTCACAAGACCAGTAAAGCAACCGTTTGAATACGTTGAGGAACAGATTCATTCAAAAAGAGAAAAGTTGGAATCGGGTAAACGTGCAAGTAGTCTTTCAAAAGAAGCACAGCGCCAGATTAAGGATGTTATTCATGTTCTGGAAGATCAGGTTGGTTTGATACGCAGTATTCAGTCGTACGAGGATGCCTTTAATACTATAAAAAAGGATTATGATATTCGCGTAAAGGACCATAACAGATCTGTTAAAGCAACTCAAAAGCGTTTATCTAATCTGTTTGGGTTTATAGAACAGGTTTACGGCGAAGGCCAGGAGATGTTGATTGTTGTAACAGAGTTGACGACAAGCAGGGATGCTGTAGCATTTATAAGCCAGTATGGATGTGATGAGTATTTCAAACACAATAAGAACCTGCTTGTTTACGATCGTAGGCTGGAAATTGAACAAGAACTTAAAAAATATAAACTCGATTAAG
Source organism: uncultured Lachnospiraceae bacterium (assembly GCA_900315495.1). Lineage (GTDB taxonomy): Bacteria > Bacillota > Clostridia > Lachnospirales > Lachnospiraceae > Anthropogastromicrobium. The sequence goes on along the minus strand of OMZJ01000096.1, from coordinate 2,843 downwards.
GGGGACGAACAAAATGGCAAAAATAAGTGCTCAAAAAAAGGTCGAATTGTTGGAAACCGCTGTTTTGAGTAATGACACAGATGAGGTGAAAGCTCTTTACAGTGAACACGGTGAATTTGAATTTACAGCAAGAGCGCTTGGGCTGGCTATGCGCTTTTGTGGTTCAAGAATGGTTGGAGCGTTGCTTGAGAATGGAGCATCTCTGGATTATCAGATGACACCTGCACTGAAAAGAAAATATGACTGCAGGATTTCTATTAACAATTTTGATGATCTCAAGATTAATTATGCCTGGTATATTTTCGCGGCATACGAGGTGAAAGGGTATGAAAAGGACATCGTCTCGGATTCGGAGAGGGTTCTATCGTTACAGTTGCTTTATGAAAAGGAACCAAATGCATTCCAAGAGATACTTTACTATGCAGTGCTCTTCGATGACCAGATAATCTATGATGCAGTGAGAGAACTGGGAATATGCAAGTTTTCTGGTTATCGGACGATGATTGCAGCTGGACAGCAACCTTATAACCGCCTCGATTCGTATGGTCGCTATGATCGAAATGAGTTTACATCATACGTTATTGGAGAGAAAGCATCAGAGGAAGCTACGGTTCGCAAGTTAAGAAGATTTCTTGAGTGTATGGATGTGGAAAAAATCACCTTTTTCCCGTCAGATTTCTATAAGACCGATTGGAACTCACCGATGTTGAATGGAACAGTTTTTGAGAAAAAATACTGTTCAGAGATCATGTTCGATTTCTTCATTAAGAATACGAACATGATTGACAAAGTGAAAAAGTGGGATCTCCTTTTTGCACTCGTTGATGAGAACAATGCATCAGGGTTGCAGTATGGCCTGGAAGAAAAGTGGATAAGCAAGCCCAAGGATATTGATACCTTGTTGGCTTATGCTAAGGAAAAACAGGATGCCAAGCCTGAACTGATTGGGTATATTTTGGAAAAACAGAACAAAGCAGCCCCTGCAAAGACTAAAAAGAAGTCTGTTGACTCGGAATTGTCGCTGGATAAGAAACCACTTTCTGCTGCAGAAATGAAGAAAATCTGGGGATACAAAAAGCAGGAAGATGGTACGCTTATCATTACTTCTTATAAAGGTGAAGATACGGAGGTCGTAATTCCGGCATCAATTGGTAAGGATACAGTAACGGCTATTGATTCCGATACTTTTAGTTCTACAGCGGCGCGTATTACTGAGGTTCAGAAGAAAGTCAGGAAGGCTATTGTTTCAGTAGAGTTCCCAGGCACAATTAAGCGCATTCCTTCTCATATTTTTTATGATGGGTATACCGGGTATTACAATAATTCCAATTCCCCACATGCTAATCTCAAGCGAGTTATCATTAACGAGGGGGCAGAGGTTATTTCAAAGAGTGCTTTTGCAGATTGTAATGGGTTAGAAGAAATTGTGATTCCAGAAACCGTTATTGAAATTGGCGATGGCGCATTCAGCGGATGTTGGGCACTTGCATCAATTAGGTTACCTCAATCAATCACAAAACTCTCAAATAATATGTTTGAAAGATGTGGATTTGAAAGATTTGACATTCCGGAAAGAATTACATCATTTGGCTATGGCGTCTTTAACAATTGTTGGAAATTGAAATCTGTGCACATGTCGGATGAAGTGACCGAAATTTCAGACTCGATGTTTGCAATGTGTAAGGAGCTAAAGAGTTTTGATTTTCCGAAGAGCATCTCTAAGATTGGAGATGGAGCTTTTAGTTATTGTCCTTTTGAGGAGATTATCATTCCGGAAACTGTGACGCAGATAGGAAGCAGAGCATTCGCAGACTGCAGCGAATTGAAGAAGATCCATGTTCCTGAGGACACACAACTGGGAGATGGCGTTTTCCTGAATTGTCAGGGACTTGTTAATGAGAGCGGTCAGATCGTTGTTAATGGTATTTTGTTTGGCCTTCAGGATAGTTCTGGCGGATGGAGATTGTCAGCATCGGCTGCTGTTAAACCACTCGAAATCAAATCAGACATAAAGTCGATCGCCATAAATAGGGACCAGCTTCCGGAAATTGTTTACAGAGAACATTCTGAAGAAGGGGCTACAATTGATGTTAATGGTTTATCAGTTGGAGATGAAGTAGTATTTGGCAGGTTCCCAGAAACGGAAGATTATATAATGCATCCTTTAAAGTGGAGAGTAATTGCAAAAGAGAATGGGAAAGCACTCTTGATTACAGTTCAAAACATTATCAGTCAAAGTGGAGAATTGAAACAAACGGGTGTGTGGGCTGATTGTCCGGTCAGAAAGCTACTTAACCAAGGGTTTTATAGAGTTGCTTTTACAGATGTCGAAAGAGAGCAGATAGTACTATCTACTTTAGAAAATCCTAAAAACAAAGATGTGCGGGTAGATGGAGGCCCACCTACCAAAGACCATGTTTTTTTGCTTAGCATTGATGAGGTTGAAAAGTATATGCCAACTGAAGAAAGCAGGAAAACAACTGCGACGGAATATGCACACAAACAGCATCCTACTAAGAGGGACTTTGGATTTTGGCAACTTCGTACGCCAGGAAAGGACTGGGGTTCGGTAGCAATTTCTGAAGTGTTTGGCGATTATTCCGCAATGACTGGAAACCATGTTGGGTTCAGCTATTTGCGTCCGGCAATTTGGGTTAAATAAGGAAGAAACCATATGAGTGAGGAGAATAAACTGGTAAATAATATCCAGTTTTACATGGTGCAGATTGTCGGGCTAAACGGACATCTGTGCCATATTCGGCGGACGGTCTGAGACATAATTAGCGGGCAAGTAAGGACACATTAACCGGACAATAGATCTTCAGATATAATAAGCGCATCTC
>OMZJ01000174.1 GCA_900315495.1 uncultured Lachnospiraceae bacterium | reverse complement strand
CGGATCCCGGCCGTCTGACAGAGAAGGAGGAGCGATCATGATCAAGGAAGCGATTATCAAGATTGTCAACAAGGAAGACCTGACCTACGATGAGGCATACCAGACGATGCTGGAGATCATGGGGGGAAAGACAACGCCGACGCAGAATGCGGCGTTCCTTGCGGCCCTCTCCACGAAGAGCACCAGAGCCGAGACCATCGAGGAGATCTCCGGCTGCGCGGCGGCGATGCGCAGCCTCGCCACACCGGTTCCCCATCCGGGCATGGAAACGCTGGAAATCGTCGGAACCGGCGGAGACGGCGCGCATTCCTTCAATATCTCCACGACGTCGGCGTTTGTTCTCGCCGCGGGTGGTGTGAAGGTTTCCAAGCACGGAAACCGTGCGGCATCCTCTCTCAGCGGCACGGCGGACTGCCTGGAAGCGCTTGGCGTGAACATTCAGGAGGATCCGGATCTGGCGCTTCGGATGCTGAAGGAAGTGAATTTCTGTTTCCTGTTTGCGCAGAAGTACCACGCCGCGATGAAATATGTCGGACCGATCCGGAAGGAACTCGGTTTCCGCACGGTCTTCAACATTCTCGGACCGCTGACCAACCCGGCAAAGCCGGAGTATTTCGTCCTCGGCGTGTATGACGAGTACCTGACGGAGCCGGTGGCCAGGGTGCTGACAAGCCTGGGCGTAAAGCGCGGCCTGGTGGTTTACGGGCGCGACAAGCTGGATGAGATTTCCATCTCCGCGCCGACGGCCGTATGCGAACTGAAGGACGGCTACTACAACACATACACCATCCAGCCGGAGGGCTTCGGGCTTCCGAGAGGGAAGAAAGAGGAGATTGTCGGCGGCACGCCGGCGGAGAACGCGCAGATCACCCGGAGCATTCTGGACGGAACCGAGCGGGGATCCCGCCGGAATATCGTTCTGATGAATGCCGGTGCCGGATTCTATGCGGCCGGAAGAACGCCGAGCATTGCGGACGGCGTGAAGCTGGCGGCCGAGACCATTGATTCCGGCGCCGCGGCTGCCCAGATGGAAAAGATCATCGCGGCCAGCAAAGGGTGAGAGAAACCACGGAGAATGAAACGGCCGGCCGGATACAAAATCGGACATGAGTGAGAAAGACCCGGGAGGAAGACAGCAGGATGGAAGAAAAAAGCATACTGGACCGGCTGGCGGAGTACGCGCGGGTGAGAGTCAGGGAGGCCGAACAGAAGATATCGGCGGACGAGATGCGGGAGCGCGCCGGATCGCTTCCCGCGGACCGGTCGGAGACAACGGGATTTCCCTTCGAAAAGGCACTTTCGGGCGATGATCTGGCCTTTATCTGCGAATGCAAGAAGGCCTCGCCGAGCAAAGGGCTGATTGCGCCGGACTTCCCGTATCTGGAGATCGCCAAAGACTATGAAAAGGCCGGGGCGGCTGCCATCTCCTGCCTGACGGAGCCGAAATGGTTTCTCGGAAAAGATGAATATCTCCGGGAGATTGCCGCGGCGGTATCTATCCCGGTTCTCCGCAAGGATTTTACGGTCGACCCGTACATGATCTATGAGGCAAAGGTTCTCGGCGCAAAGGCTGTTCTCCTGATCTGTGCGCTTCTTTCCGAGGAGGAGCTGCGGGAGGACATTGCCATTGCGGATTCCCTGGGACTTTCCTCGCTGGTGGAGGCGCATTCCGGGGAGGAGATCCGGCAGGCGCTCCGGGCCGGGGCGAGAATCATCGGCGTCAACAACCGGAATCTGCGGGATTTCTCCGTGGATGTGGGCAACAGCGGCCGCCTGCGCCGGCTGGTCCCGAAGGATGTGCTGTTCGTGGCGGAGAGCGGAATCCGGACCGCGGGCGATGTGCAGGCCCTCCGGGAGGACGGCGTCGACGCCGTGCTGGTGGGAGAGACGCTGATGCGGGCGCCCGACAGGGCGGCAAAGCTGGCACAGCTTCGCGGAGACCGGACGGTGTGACGCGCGGCAGAGCCGGAGGAAGCGGAAAATGACAAGAATCAAGATGTGCGGGCTCAGGCGCCCGGAGGATATTGCGGCGGTGAATGAGGTCCGGCCGGACTTTGCGGGATTCATCCTTTCTCCGCGGTTCTCGCGGGCGGTGACCCTGGAAACGCAGCAGGAGCTTTCCCGACAGCTCTCCCCAGGGATCCTCCGGGTCGGTGTGTTCGTCGATGAGACAGTGGATTTCATTGCGGGCTGCACAGGGGCCGGTACCCTGGATGTGATCCAGCTGCACGGGCATGAAGACCAGCAATATCTCGCGGCGCTCCGGGAACGGCTTCGGCGGCTTTCCGGAGGCCTGGCGGAAAAGATACAGATCTTTCAGGCGTTTCAGGTGAAAAGCGAGGCGGATGTCCGGGCGGCTGAAAGAAGCAGCGCGGACCGGATCCTCCTGGATGCCGGGACGGGAAATGGGGTCCGGTTTGACTGGGACATCGCCGGGATGTGCAGCCGGCCGTTCCTTCTGGCCGGCGGCCTGAATCCGGAGAATGTCGACGAGGCCATCGCGCGGCTCCGGCCCTGGGGCGTGGATGTCAGTTCGGGCATCGAGACGGACCGGGTCAAAGACCCGGCAAAGATTCGAGCCTTCGCGGAAGCCGTCCGGCGGGCGGATGCAGTGCGGTGATCCATCCGCTGTCCCTGCGGCAGGTGCTGCCGGGACAGAGATCAGACAGATCAGAACCATATTCAGAAGAACAAAAACAGCAGACAGGAATCCCCGGACGGAAGTCTGGAAATAAAAGTCTGGAAACAAAAGTTCGAAACAAGAGTCCGGGGAGAGGAATCCGGGACAGCGGTCAGATATCGGATAAGACAGAAACCGCGGCAAAACTGCTGCGGAACCGGAAAATGGGAGGTAACAGATGCCAGAATCGAAAGGACGCTTCGGAATACACGGCGGTCAGTATGTGCCGGAGACGCTGATGAATGCGATCAATGAGCTGGATGCGGCTTATACACATTACAAGGATGATCCGGCGTTCAACGCGGAACTGACGGATCTTCTGAATCATTACGCGAACCGCCCGAGCCTTCTCTATTACGCAAAGCGCATGACGGAGGATCTGGGCGGCGCAAAGATCTACCTCAAGCGGGAAGATCTCAACCATACCGGCGCACACAAGATCAACAACGTGCTCGGCCAGGCGCTTCTGGCGAAAAAGATGGGGAAGACCAGGCTGATCGCCGAGACCGGTGCCGGACAGCACGGCGTCGCGACGGCGACGGCGGCTGCCCTGTTCGGCATGGAGTGCGTGGTCTTCATGGGAAAAACCGACACCGAGCGGCAGGCACTGAATGTCTATAAGATGAAGCTTCTTGGCGCGGACGTCGTGCCGGTGACCACCGGAACCGCCACCCTGAAGGATGCCGTGTCCGAGGCCATGCGGGAGTGGACGAGACGCGTCAGCGATACCCATTACTGCATCGGATCCACCATGGGTCCGCACCCCTTCCCGACCATGGTCCGCGACTTCCAGTCGGTGATCTCGAAGGAAATCAAGGCGCAGATTCTGGAAAAGGAAGGGAGACTTCCGGATGCGGTTCTGGCCTGTGTCGGCGGGGGCTCCAACGCGATGGGAAGCTTTTATCATTTCATCAAGGACCCGTCCGTGCGGCTGATCGGCTGCGAAGCGGCAGGCGAGGGGATTCACACGGCGCGCACCGCCGCGACCATCAATACGGGGTCGCTGGGCATCTTCCACGGGATGAAATCCTATTTCTGCCAGGATCAATACGGGCAGATCGCGCCGGTCTACTCGATCTCGGCCGGCCTGGACTACCCGGGCGTTGGCCCGGAGCACGCATGGCTGCATGACACCGGGCGTGCAACATACGTCGGCATCACCGATGAAGAGGCCGTCGGAGCATTTGAATATCTGTCCCGGATGGAGGGAATCATCCCGGCGATCGAGTCTGCGCATGCCATTGCCGAGGCCATGAAGATTGCCCCGAAGATGGGGAAGGATCAGATCATCGTGGTGACCGTTTCCGGCCGCGGGGACAAGGACTGTGCAGCCATCGCCCGCTACCGGGGCGAAAACCTGACGGACTGAGAGGAGGAAGAGAAATGAGCAGAATCGCAGAGGCATTTCGTCACGGCAAGGCGTTTATTCCGTTCATCACCTGCGGCTATCCGGATCTTGCCACAACCGGCAGAGTCGTCCGCGCGGCGGCGGAGAACGGCGCGGATCTCATCGAACTCGGCATCCCCTTCTCGGATCCCACGGCGGAAGGGCCGGTGATCCAGAGCGCCAACGTCAAGGCGCTGGCGGGCGGGGTAACCACAGACAAGATTTTTGACTTCGTCCGGGACCTGCGCCGGGATGTCCATGTTCCGATGGTCTTCATGACCTACGCAAATGTGGTTTTCCATTACGGCACGGAGAAATTCATCGCAATCTGCCGGGAGATCGGGATCGACGGCATCATCCTTCCGGATGTCCCCTATGAGGAAAAGGGCGATTTTGATCCGGTGTGTCGGAAATACGGGGTGGACCTGATCTCCATGATCGCGCCGACCTCCGACGAGCGCATTCAGATGATCGCGGCGGATGCCGCAGGCTTTATCTATGTGGTCAGCTCCATGGGTGTAACTGGCGAGCGGCAGACGATCACAACGGATATCGCAGCTCTGACGGGAAAAATCCGGGAAGTGACAAAGGTTCCCTGTGCCGTGGGGTTCGGGATCTCCACGCCGGAGCAGGCAGAGAAAATGGCCGCCCAGTCCGACGGCGCCATCGTCGGATCTGCGATGATCCGGCTGCTGGACCAGTACGGGACGGAAGCGGCCGGCCCGGTCGGCCAGTACGTGAAATCCATGAAGGACGGCGTGAGAAGGGCGGACTGAGATCGAACGGTTCCGGATCGGTGCGTGTGCGCAGTGGGAAAACAACTGGTTTTTCTGCTGCGCATTCTTTTTGCCCTGGGGGGGGGAGCGGTATGGCCGGCGCCCCGGAGGCGGGATTTTGGAAAAAGCAGAGAAAACCGCTGCCGGAATCCTCGGGCTAGCGACCCCGCGGGAAAATGCGGTGACACAATTGTCGTCCAATGCAGGCTGTGGTATGATCATGAACAGTGAGACGTCCGGAAAAGGCCCGGGCGCTGCCATGACCTGAACCAGAAAGACAGGGAGGAACTATGAACACAAAGAATGCGGAAAGGGAAAGTCTGTTTGACACACGGCTGAAAAAAAGCGAGCCGGAACTGCACGAGCTGTATCGTTCTCTGTACGGAGACACGCCGGAATACGAGGCGCTGCTGTCCCGGATGCGGGAGCGGTATGAGGCGCGTTCGGAGGAACTGAAGGAACTTGATATCCGACGCGAGGCGGACCCGGACTGGTACCGCAGCCCGCAGATGCTCGGCATGACCATGTATCCCCAGCTGTTTGCGGGCGGTCTGAAGGGCCTGATCCGGCACCTGGACTACCTGTCCGAGCAGAAGATCACCTATCTGCATCTGATGCCTCTTCTGAAGATGCCGCATCCGCAGAATGACGGCGGGTATGCGGTGGAGGACTTCAAGACGGTCGATCCGACGATCGGCACCAATGAGGAGCTCGAGGCGCTCACGGCGGAGCTCCGCCGGCGCGGCATCAGCCTCTGCCTGGATATTGTCATGAACCACACGGCGGATTCCCATGAATGGGCGAAGAAAGCCAAGGCCGGCGATCCGACCTACCAGGCGTACTATCAGTGCTACGACACCTATGACATTCCGGCGCAGTTTGAAAAGACCATGCCGCAGGTATTCCCGGCGACAGCGCCCGGCAACTTCACCTGGAACGAGCAGATGCACAAATATGTCCTGACGACGTTCTATCCGTTCCAGTGGGACCTGAACTATCAGAACCCCAGGGTGTTCTCCGAGATGGCGGACGTGATCCTGTTCCTCGCCAATGAGGGCGTGGAGGTGCTGCGCATCGATGCGGTTCCCTACATCTGGAAGCAGCTGGGGACAAACTGCCGGAACCTTCCGCAGGTTCACACCATCGTGCGCATGATCCGCATCATGCTGGAGGCAGTATGCCCGGCAGTGATCCTCAAGGGAGAGGTCGTGATGGCGCCGAAGGAACTCCCGGCCTATTTCGGAACACCGGAAAAACCGGAATGCCACATGCTGTACGGCAATTCCGAGATGGTCAATCTCTGGTCCGCGCTGGCGGCCTCGGACACGCGGCTTCTCAATCACCTGACGGATGAGCTGAACCACCTGCCGGACAACTGCTATTTTGTCAACTACATCCGTTGCCATGATGACATCGGCTGGGGCCTGGAGGAGGACGAGGAGCACCGCCTCGGCATCGATCCGTTCCTGCACAAGGAATATCTGTATCATTTCTACGAGGGTGTTTTCCCGGGAAGCTACGCGAGAGGCCAGCTCTATAACTATGACCCGATCACAAAAGACGCCCGCACCTGCGGCACTTCGGCCAGCCTCTGCGGCATTGAGAAAGGCGGCTTCGAGGGGGATCTCAACCAGGTGGTGGACGGCATCCGCCGCGACCTTCTGATGCACGCGGCCTGCATGAGCCTCGGCGGTTTCATGATGCTTTCGTCCGGCGATGAGATCGGCCAGGTCAACGACTACTCCTACATGAATGACCCGGAGCGCGCGGCAGACAGCCGCAACCTCCACCGGAGCCCCTTCAACTGGGTGAATGCCGCCAAGCGCAGACAGCCCGGCACCGTCCAGTTTGCCCTCTGGAACGGCTTGAAGAAAATGGAGGAAATCCGCCGGAACGAACCGTGCTTTGGAAAGAATGCCGCACTGCAGGTAATCCAGACCGAGAGCCGCAGCGTCTTTGTGCTCCGCCGGAGGCTGGAGCACCGGGAACTTCTGTGTGTGGCCAACTTCAGCGACCGTGCCCAGATCATCAGCATTCCGGGGGAGAGCGGACGGTTCACGGATCTGTTCACCGGCGGGGAAACCGACGCGGCCCAGTTCTTTGTCGACCGCTATGCCTACCGCTGGGTCGTCAGAGAATGATGCTGCCGGCTGCAGACGTGGGAAGGCTCCCTGAACGGCGACGGTGTGCATGCGTCGCTGAAAAG
>OMZJ01000026.1 GCA_900315495.1 uncultured Lachnospiraceae bacterium | reverse complement strand
CGCATCGAATGCGGAATCCTCTTCCGACACAGAAACCGTCATCGATGCCGACGGCACCGAGACCGTCGTGAACGCGGAGAATCCGAAAAGCGCGAAGGCGGCGGATGCGGATGTGAACCCGCAGGCGGATGCCGCGAAGGAATAATTCCGGCGCGGGTCAAAGCCCCGGCCCGCGAAAGGGAGGGCTTCCGGCCGGAAATCCCGTGTGAGCGCGTGAAGTGAAAGAAAAATGAAATCAAGAGAGCGGAGATCCTGCCTGGGCTGCAGAATCTCCGCTCTCTTTTTCTGTATCTTTCCGAATTTATTTCGAACGCTTGTCTGTATTTCTTTCACAGACCGAATGAATTTCCTCGCGGACCTCCTGCGCTTTTTTACAGGCCGCCCGAACTTTCCTCCTCGTCCTCCGGAAAAGCCTTCTGATAGATGGTATACAGGCAGTCCGCCGTCAGCTCGTCGCTCTCCGCAAAGGTCATGGAATCCCAGTAGGAATCCAGAAACAGAACCGTTTCGTTTCCGGAGGACTGGACCACGTCCCTGCTCCACTGGCTGTACCGCGCCAGGTCCAGAACCCTGTTCTCGTTTTTCGCGCTCTCGGTCTCATTGAAGTCATCCAGACAGCGGATCACGTAATAGACCCCGTCCGCCGGGATGACCTCCGAGACCTCATCGTTGTCCAGGAGGAAAGCCGTCTCCTCCAGCACCGGATTCAGCTCTCCGCGGGACACCGCGTACTCTGTCTGATCCAGCAGCGAATACTCCTTGGCCAGTCTGGTGAAATCGGCCCCGCTGACCAGGTCCTCATGCAGCTGGTCCGCCAGATCCGCATCCGACACGCACAGAATCTGAAGATCGATCACGCGCCGGTCATTGTCGCTGATATCCAGATAGGCGTCCGCCGTCATCTGCCGGATGACATCCTGTGCCAGCCGGTAGCTCGTGTACAGCTCGTTCACATCGCTCTCGGATGCGCCGGTATATTCCTTCTCCGCATCGGAAAGAGTCCCGTAATACTCCACCGCCGCCGCACTGCACCGATTCTTCTCTTCTTCGGTCAGCGAAATACCGTTCTCCGCGGCATAGTCTCCCAGAAGAATCAGCGCGGCGACCTCGTTGCGCACCCGGCCGTTCTTGATGTAATCCGCAAAGGACATCATCTGCCCTGAGGTGTTTTCGTCCCCCGTCTCCGCGGCGGAAGCGCTCTCCCTGGTGCTTTCCGCACTCTCCTCCTGCCCGGCCGCTGCGGACGAATCCACGGAAGCCGCCCCGTCCGCCGGAATCATCCGGGACCAGAAGGATGTCATACCGGCATTTTCATAATACCGGTTGTACAGACTCTGCGTATTGAGAAAAATCAGGCTGCATGCCGGAGCCGTCAGCGCGGTGGAATTTCCGGCCGCCGCCAGCATGACGCTCCGGTCTGTGAGATAAAAATGCCCGATCCGGTTTCCGACCTGGCAGCCGGACAGGGCAAACACCGCCGCCGCACAGGCCGAACAGACCGCCGGCAGAATTTTCTTCTTCACCTGTCACCCTCCCTGATCCGATGCATCCCGCGACAGGACGGCAAGGAGCGTTCCGCTGGAAAACGTCACCAGAGCCCCCTCCGGCGCGGTGATCTCATTACTGACAAGAAACCCCGGATTCCGGTCTCTCTGTGCCGTATAATCCGACAGGGTATATTTGGTGCCGCGCAGGGAGAGATGTTCCACACGCTCCGACACCGGAAAGAGGGAAAAATACCGGTAGGACGGATCCCGCCGGACCGCCGTCCCGCTCTCGATCAGAAAAAGGCGGCTCAGCAGATCCTCGATCACACAGCGGCAGCCCTGCCGGTCCGCTTCCAGAAGCAGCCGGACGTTGACCAGCGCATGGTCGAACCGCCCGCCCAGCGCGCCGAGAAAGCGCATCTGTGACGGATGGCCGCGAAGGGCAAGCGCCATGGCGAGCTCCGAATCGGTCTGGTCTTTTTCCGGCGGATGCTGCTCCAGCGGGACGCCGTCGGCCGAAAACGCGGCAAGAATCTCCGGATCGATGGTATCGAAATCCCCCACCGCCAGATCCGGCCGAAGCCCGGCATCGCGAAATACCTGCAGCGCCCCGTCGGCTGCAATGATCCGATCCGGGCGGAAATCCGTGCAGACCTGCCTCAGAAAATCCGCGGTGCAGTCGCCGCCGCAGACCAGAAGTACCTTCTCTCCGACTCCTTCGCCTGTCAATTCTGCCCCTCTCCTGCCAGCGCCTCCCGGAGTGCCCGGAGATTTTCGCGGATATCCCCGCGGAAAACCGCGCTGCCGCATACGATCTGGTCAAACCCGGACGCGCAGACTTTCCGGATATTCTTCCGGTTCACGCCTCCGTCCACCTCCAGATGGACGGAAAGGTTTCTGCGGCGGATCTCCTCCTGCAGGATTCTGCCCTTGTCCAGAATCTCCTCCATCATCTTCTGCCCGCCGAATCCCGGATGCACCGTCATCACCATGACTTCATCCAGAAGATCCAGCACGGGAAAGACTTCCCTGCAGTCGGTCTCCGGATTGACGGCCGCCCCCGCCCGGCATCCGGCCGCACGGATTTTCTTCGCGGCGCCGGCCAGATCCTCACAGGCCTCGGCATGGACAACGATTGTGCTTCCCTGATATTTCGTAAATGCGTCAAGGTAGCGCTCCGGCTTCACAATCATCAGGTGAATGTCCAGGTGCAGATTTGTCTGCGCGACGAGCGAGTCAATCACCGGGAAGCCAAAGGAGATGCTCGGCACAAAAACGCCGTCCATCACATCCACGTGCAGTGCACGAGCCTGCGCATCCTGAAGAATCGAAACCTGTTCTCCCAGCCGCATAAAATCCGCGCTCAGAATGGAAGGTAAAATTTCCGCCGTCATTCCGCCTCCTTTTGTCTGTGTCCTTTTCCGTTCGGAATAGTCATCCCGCCGCACAGCGGACTGCACTGCCCGCTCCGGGCCTGAAAGATTCTGCCCGGTCAGTCTCAATACCGCCGGACTGCGGCAAGCTCCCGGTAGAAGGAAACATAGCTCTGATACCGGGATTCGGCAATTGCACCGTCCCGGACCGCGTCCTTGACCGCGCACTCCTTCTCGGCAATGTGGCTGCACCCCGCAAAGCGGCATTTTCCCAGATACGGGGAAAACTCCGGAAAATACTGTTCCAGTTCTTCCTTTTCGATCTGCCGGAACTCCAGCGCGGAAAACCCGGGCGTGTCAAACACCCAGGTCTTCGCGTTCAGACAGAACATCTCCGTCGTCCGGGTGGTCTGCCTGCCGCGGCGGATTTTCCGGCTGATCTCGCCGGTCTCGCTCTGCGCGCCCGGCACCAAGACATTGACCAGCGTCGATTTCCCGACGCCGGAGGGACCGGCCAGCGCCGTGACCCGGCCTTCGAGGCGTTCCCGAAGCCTGGCTATCTCCGGATTATCTTCCGGATTGTTCTCCGGCCCAAAGCTGCTCCCCGCATGGAGGAAGAAGGTCTCGTAACCGGCCCGGCGGTACGGATCCGCCAGTTCCCGCTGCTCGTCTTCCGACATCAGATCGCTCTTGGTAAAGACGAGAAAACAGGGAACGCCCAGAAACTCCTGGGTGACCAGCATCCGGTCGACCAGAAGCCGGCTGATGTCAGGGTTCCGGCAGGCAAAGACCAGAGCTGCCTGGTCCACGTTGGCGGTTTCCGGCCGGAACAGCACATTCTTCCGTGGGAGAATTTCCGTGACGTTTCCCTCCACGTCCTGTGCATGTGTGAGCTCAAACCGGCAGTTGTCCCCGGCCAGCGGCCGGATGCAGTCCCGCCGGAAGATTCCTCTGGCCCGGCACTGCCAGACATGCCCCTCTTCGTCCCGGACATAGTAGAATCCGGCCACACATTTCATGATTTTTCCGGTCATGCTTTTCTCTGTGCCGCCTTTCCCTGCGTCACCGCACATCCTTACGGCTGCGGTCCGAGGCTGACCTCACAGGTGATGGTCGTCCCCGGGGCCACGCTGGTTCCCGCCGGAACATTCTGGTAGGTCACGGTTCCTGCCGCCGCGGTGTTGTAGGACTGGGTCCAGTTTACACTCAGACCGGCAGCCTGAAGCGCCGCGGTCGCGGCCTCCTGGCTGGTGCCGGTCACTGCGGGCACAGTGGTTCCGCCCGCAGCTGTCGTTGCCGCGGTGGTTCCCGCCGTCGTTGAGGCCGGTCCTGCGCTGACTTCGCAGGTGATCGTAGTCCCCGCATCCACAGCGGTGCCCGCCGCAATGTTCTGATACGTCACAGTGCCCGCCGCGACATCGCTGTTCGCAGTGGTCCAGCTGACGGCCAGGCCTGCGGAGGCCAGGGCGGAAGCCGCCTGATCCTGCGTCATGCCGGTGACCGAAGGCACGGTCACCTGTGCCGGGCCGGAACTCACCACAATGGTGACGGTCGTATACTGGTTGTACCAGCCGCCCGCCTCCGGGCTCTGCCGGATGACGGTTCCAGCCGGCGAAGAGCTGTTTTCATAGGCACTGGAAGGCGTGAATCCCGCATTCTGCAGTGCGGATGTCGCATCGCCCTCGCCCATGCCGACGACAGACGGAACCTGCAGCATCCGCGGTCCGAGGCTGATGGTGATGTCCACCGAAGAGCCCACCTGTACCACGGTGCCTGCCGCAATGCTCTGCGCGGAGACCAGGTTGACATCCACCGAAGCATTGTATTCCTGCGTCACATTGCCGAGCGTCAGCCCCAGCGCAGACAGCCTCGTGGCTGCCTGGTCCTGGGTCAGGCCGATCAGACTTGCCACCGCCACCGTGGACGGACCCTTGCTGTAATAGACCGTCAGATGATCGCCCGGGGACAGCGTTGCATCCATGGGTTCGATCGAGAGGATCGTGTTCTTCGGCTCATCGCTCTCCGTCGCGATATAGTCCACATCCACATCCGACGCATTCAGCACATACTGCAGCGCATTCAGGGTGGAACCGATGTAGTCCTCCCCGTTCAGGACAATCTTGTCGCTGCCGAGGCTGATAGAAATCTTCACGGTCGTGTTCTTCTTCACGATTGTTCCGGCCGAATACTGCTGCTTGCACACCAGTCCCGCCTCGTACTTGTCAGAACTCTCATAAGAATTACTGAACTTGTAGACGAGATCCGCCTTTTCCAGCGCCTCCCTGGCCTGGGTGATCGTCATGCCTAAAAGGTCCGGCACCTCCGTCTGATTTTCGGAAAGCGTCTCCCCCTCGGAGGCGATCATCGTCGTGACCGCTTCCTCATCGGACGCCATCTCCGCGGCAGCTGATGTGGAGGGCGCAATCTGCGCCGCGGTTGTCCCGGTGCTCAGAAATCCGCGCACGGAAATCCCGATATAGATGACCAGGACCAGAATGACCAGTCCCAGCGTGCCTCCGATAAAAGTGAGTGCGTGGTCAAAACCGGTTGCCGGAAGTTCCGACGCCTTCACCGTGCGGGCCTTCGCCGCACTGCTGGCCGCCCGGCGGCTTCCCGCCGAGGCCCTCACTTCCGCCGCGCGCTCCGCCCGGTCAATGCCGGATACCGTGTTCCGCTGCCCTGCCGAAGCCATCCGTCTGCGGTTTCCCTCATTCCGGTAAGGTGCCGCCGGTCCGTTCCTGCGGGCTGGCGACGGATTGTTCCGGTTTGCCGTGTGGGAAGCATTCTCCCGCGCTCCGTAGCCGGAGGCTGCCACAGATCCGGAAGACTGCATCCGGCCTGTTCCGCCTCCCTGCTCTGCCCGGGGCCTTGCCGTCTGGCCGGCACTGTGCTGCGGTTCCTCCGCAAGGGGTCTTGCAAACGGTGAGCGGTCCGCACTGCTCTCCTCATGGACGGCCCGCCCCACTCTGCGCCACTGCATCGGCGTGACCTGGATGGTATTTGCCGTCACGCGGCTCTCCCCCGAAACGGTTCCGGCGTTGACATTTACGCCGTCCGCCGAGGCCGGCAGAACCGCCTGCTCCGCAAATTTCACGAAATGCCGCTGCGGCGTGACAATAGCCTGCCGCAGATCCGAGATCAGTTCCGCGCAGTTTCCATAGCGCAGATCCGGATTCTTCTGAATACATTTCAGGATGATTTCCTCGAGGGCCACCGGAATCGACGGCACAATCTTCGACGGCGGCACCGGGTCATCGTTCATCTGGGCGATCGCCACGGCCACCGTGGTCTCGCCGTCAAACGGGAGCTTCCCCGTCGCCATCTCGTACATCGTGATACCGAGGGAGTAGATGTCGCTGCGCTCATCGCAGTAGCCGCCCTTGGCCTGCTCCGGGGAGATATAGTGAACCGACCCGGCGGCGCGGTACATGTTGGTCGTCTCATCCGTAATTGCGCGCGCAATGCCGAAATCCGTCACCTTGATCTTGCCGTCCCGGGAGATAATGATGTTCTGCGGCTTGATGTCCCGGTGAATCAGATGTCTTGCATGGGCTGCCTCCAGACCGGAGGCAACCTGAATCGCCACACCGATCGTCTCCCGCACCTCGAGACGGTGCTTGCGGAGAATGTACTCCTTGAGGGTGATCCCCTCGATCAGCTCCATCACAATGTAATAAATGCTGCCGGATTCCCCGACATCATAGACGCCCACGATATTGGGATGCGACAGCCCTGCCGCGGCCTGCGCCTCCGCCCGGAATTTGCTGACAAACTCCCGGTCTCTGACAAACTCTTCCTTTAATACCTTGACGGCGACATCGCGGTTCAGCCTGCGGTCCTTCGCGCGGTATACGATCGCCATTCCGCCCGTGCCGATTTTCTGTAGAATTTCGTACCGGCCGGAAAGAACTTCCCCTGTCTGCAGCATCTGTTCACCTCAGTTCCGGAGAAGCCAGAATAACCGAAATGTTATCCTTTCCCCCGTGTATATTGGCAAGAGCAACCAGTTCGTCGGCCTTCCGGTCCAGATCCGCCTGCTCAGTAAGTATCCCCCTGATCTCCTCGTCTGTCACTTCATTGGTCAGCCCGTCCGAACACAGCAAAACGAGGCTGTCCGGCTCCAGCGTCACCCGGAAAATGTCGGAGACAATGAAATCATTGCCGCCCAGCGCCCGGGTAATGATGTTCTTCTTGGAACGGTACTCGCCGGAATCCCGCGAGATCACGCCCTTGCGGACCATTTCCTCCACATAGGAGTGGTCATGCGTGATCTGCCGCAGGCCGTCGCTGTCTGACACATAGCAGCGGCTGTCGCCGATCTGATACACATACAGCTCTCTCTGGTCGATATAGCCGAGGGTCAGGGTCGTCCCCATGCCCCGGTATTCATCCCGGTCACAGGCCAGGCTGTAGATCTCCGTGTTGACCTCGCGCACCGCATCCGTGACAATCAGGAGCGGATTCGTATGCGTGGAATCCGCGATCAGCCGCGGAATTCTCTCGACCGCCGTGCGCGAAGCCCGGTCCCCCGCCTTATGGCCGCCCATGCCGTCGGCGACCATCAGAAGGTTGGGCAGCTTCCCCACCGGGGCGCTGATGACCAGCACCGAATCCTGGTTCTGCTCCCTTTCCCTTCCGACATCTGTTCTGTAAACTGCTCTCACTGTGCGCCGTCCTCCGCCGGAATCCGGCCGCTGCGCTCTCTGCGGTCCAGGAAACTTTTCCGCAGCTGACCGCAGGCGCCGTTGATATCCCTGCCCATCTCCCGGCGGATCGTCGCATTGACACCGCACTGTTCCAGTGTGTGCAGGAAGCCTTCGGCGCGGTCTCTGCCCGTGCTCTTGAAATCTCTCTCCGAGACCGGGTTGACCGGAATCAGGTTCACATGCGCCTGCATTCCCGCAATCCGGTGTGCCAGCTCGCGGGCATCCCGGTCGCTGTCGTTGATGCCGCCCATCAGGCTGTACTCAAAGGTCACCCGGCGGCCTGTCTGGCGGATATAGTACCGGCAGGCATCCAGGATTTCCTCCATGGAATACCGGTTTGCCACCGGCATGGTCATTCGCCGGACGGCGTCATTCGGCGCGTGCAGGGAAACCGCCATGGTCACCTGCATCTTCCGGTCCGAAAACTGCCGCATCTGCGGCACGAGGCCGCAGGTGGAAAGGGTGATGTCCCGGGCGCTGATATGCAGCCCGTCCTCCCCCGTGATCAGGTCCAGAAAACGCATGACCGCATCGAAATTGTCGAACGGTTCGCCGGAACCCATCAGAACCACGTGGGAGACCCGCTCGCCGACATCCTTCTGAATTTCATACACCTGCTGCAGCATCTCCGCCGGCGTCAGGTTCCGGGCGAGTCCGCCGAGTGTGGACGCGCAGAAGCGGCAGCCCATCCGACAGCCCGCCTGCGTGGAAATGCATACGGAAATCCCGAAGCTGTAGCGCATCATCACGCTCTCGATGACATTCCCGTCCGCCAGCGCGAACAGATACTTGCGCGTGCCGTCGATGGCGGACACCAGCACCTGCTCCTTTGCGACAGACTGCATCGGATAATCCGCCGCCAGCCTGCTGCGGAGCGCCGCCGGGAGGTTTTTCATCTCATCATAGCCGGAAACCAGCTTTTTGTGAAGCCACTGTGCAATCTGCCCTGCCCGGTAGGATTTCTCCCCGTATGCCTGGCAGATCTCCGCAAGCTCTTCCTTTGTCAGAGAGCGGGGATCCTGTCCTCTCTCCGGCAGCTGCAATGTATCCATGTCCATCTGGCCTGTCATCTACTCTTTCTGAACCGCGCGATAAAAAATCCGTCGCAGCGGTTCCGCCCCGGCAGAAGCTGCATGCGCCCCGTGTCAGGGTCGCACCCCTCCGGCACTTCCCCCAGATACGGGCGCAGGGATTCCGGCTGGAAATCGCCGCTTCGCAGGATAAAATCCGCGTTCTTCCCGTTTTCCCCGGGATTGATCGTGCAGGTGGAATAAATCAGGACACCGCCCTTTTTCACCGCACACATGGCAGTGTCCAGCATGCGCCGCTGAAGGTCTGCCAGCGCGGACAGATCTTTTCCCGTAATCCGGTATTTCAGATCCGGCTTCCGGCCGAGCACGCCCAGACCGGAGCACGGGAGATCCGCCAGCACGAGGTCATATCTCTCCGCGTCCTCCGGGCGGGCCTGCGCGGCGTCCGACGCGGCAAACTTCAGGTTGGTGAAACCCGCCTGCGCGGCATTCTCCTCCGCCACGGAAAGCCTCGTCTCCGAGAGATCCCGGCATTCCACCAGGCCGCTTCCCTCCATCCAGTCCGCCAGGCCGATGCTCTTTCCGCCCGGCGCGCCG
The DNA here is from genome assembly GCA_900315495.1 of uncultured Lachnospiraceae bacterium. Lineage (GTDB taxonomy): Bacteria > Bacillota > Clostridia > Lachnospirales > Lachnospiraceae > Anthropogastromicrobium. Next base: position 14,222 of record OMZJ01000026.1, on the reverse strand, counting down.
CACAGATCCAGGCAGAGGCTGTTCTTTTCCGGCGCGGCGCACTGCACCACCAGGGCAGACGCGGCGTCCATCACTTCAAACAGACCCTCCCGGGAAGCGCGCCACTCCCCGATCGGAAGATCCCCGGAAACATCAAAGCAGCGGTCCGCATAGGCCGCCTTCCGCACCGTGCAGCCGTCCTCCGACAGGAGGTCCAGCGTACGGGACAGATCCGACCGGCGGAAGATCCGGATCGTCGTGCCCTGCCGCGCAGAGAGCTGCGCCTGAAAAAATGCGTCGGCCTCCGCGGGATACCAGGTCCGGATCCGGCGGATCAAGTCCTCCGGCATGGAATAGCGCGCCTCGTCACTTCCCGAAAAATCAAAGGAATCTTTTTTCCGCAGAACCGCACGGGACACGGCGTTGACAAAACCCGTCAGGCCGGCAAATCCCTTGATACGCGTCAGTTTCACCGCCTCACTGACCGCGGCGTACCCCGGCACATCAAACCAGAAGATCTGGCAGGCGGTCATGCGCAGGATGTTCCGGATCACCGGCTTCATCCGGGCCGGCGGCACGGAGGAAACCTGGGAGAGCGCCGCGTCCAGCGTCAGCAGGCGCTCGACGGTGAGCCTCGAAAGCCGGCTGATGAAAGCCCTCTTGTTCTCCGGAAGATACGCGTATTTTTCCAGCGCCTGGTGCAGGACGAGATGGAAAAAACGCTTCTCCTCCAGCACCTCCGTCAGAATCTCCAGCACAATCTGCCGTTCGTTCTCCGCGCTCATGCTTCCTCTCTGCCCTCAAAGCGCGCGCCCGGTTTCAGCCGGAATCCCCGCAGGAATGCGCCCGCATCCATTCTCTTTTTTCCCTGCATCTGCAGTTCCCGCACGCGGAGAGCCCCCGTACCGCAGAGAACATCAAACCATTTCTTTGTGACGGAGATCACAGTGCCGCAAGGGTCTCCGACCTCCGCAGCCGCGCGTTCCACGCCTTCCAGATCCGATGCCGGGATGCTCTGCACCTTCCAGAATTTGACGACCTTGCCGTCCAGCCGGGTCCAGGCACCGGGGTCGGAGGTCAGCGCGCGCACAAAGGCATCCAGCTGGTCCGACGGTGCGGTCCAGTCCACCCTCGCGTCCTCCTTGGTGATTTTCTTCGAGTAGGTGGCCTTCGCGCTGTCCTGCGGAACCGGCAACGCGGTTCCGGCCTCGATGGCATCGATAGCGGACAGCAGCAGCGGTCCGCTCACCGCAGCCGCTTTTTCAAACAGGCTGTCCGCCGTCTCCTCCGGGTCGACCGCAATCTCTTCCTGGGCGAGGATATCCCCCTCGTCCATCCCCGGGGACATCCGCATGATGGTCACGCCGGTCACGCCGTCGCCGTTTTTGATTGCCCACGGGATCGGCGCCGCGCCGCGGTATTTCGGGAGCAGCGACGGATGCACATTGATGCAGCCGTATTTCGGCAGATCCAGAATCCGCCGCGGCAGAATCTGGCCGAAAGCGGCGACCACGATCAGGTCCGGCTGGTATGAACGCAGTGTTTCCACACAGTCCGCAGCCCGCACCTTTTCCGGTTGAAGCACAGGGATGCCCAGGGCATCCGCCGCTCTGTGCACGTCCGTCGGCACGGTCGCGTGCCCGCGGCCCTTCGGCCGGTCCGGCTGGGAAACCGCAAGGACCACCGTATGGCGGCTTTCCGCCAGCGGTTTCAGAACAGACGCCGCAAAATCCGGCGTTCCCATAAAGATGATGCGCATTGTTTCCTCCTGACCGGCTCCGGAGCCGTTGAAAAACACCGTCCGCCTCAATACCCGCGGATCCGGCAGGGCAGTTCCTCCCGGATCCTGTCTCTCAGTTCTGTTCCGAGGAGCCGTCCGGTTTTCCACTCTCCTCGTTTTCGGTCTCGGCCTCCTCCATCTTTTCGATCTCTTCGTTCTCCGCGGCGTGGGCTTCGTAGTCCGCCTCGTGGAGTTCCACCGCCTTCTCCAGCGCGTCCTCCTTCTGGTCCTCGGTCATGCCGGCCAGTTCCGCGTTGTCCACCAGCGGGCCGTCCGTCTTGTCGACGTAGAGGATGCCGTCCAGGTGCTCCGTCTCATGGAGGATGGCGCGGGCCAGAAGCTCCGTGCCCTCAAGAATATATTCCTCGCCGTTTTCATCCAGCGCCTTCACCTTGACATAGTCCGGCCTTGTAACGATGGCGCTCTTTCCCGGGACGCTCAGGCACCCCTCGTAGCCGGTCTGCAGGCCGCGGGTCTCCAGAATCTCGGGATTGATCAGCGCGTAAGGGTGCTCGCCGTCGCAGTCAATCACGACGATTCGGCGCAGAATTCCCACCTGCGGCGCCGCCAGGCCTACGCCGTCCGCCTCGTACATGGTATCAAACATGTCCCGGATCAGCATCCTGGTGCGGATGGAAACATTCTTTACCGGCTTGCTCTTCTTGCGGAGGATTTCATCGCCCTCCGTTCTGATATTTCTGATCCCCATTTTTGTATTTGTTCCTTTCCTGCCGCAGGATCCTTACTGGATCGATACGGACAGATAGACATGATCTCTCTGCATCGCGGTCTCCAGCGAACTGACTCCTGCCAGTGCGGAGAGAAACTGCGCCCGGTCAGATGTTTTGATATAGAAATGGCGTCTCCAGAGATCCTTGATTCTGGCGACGGCGGCATCGGCGGGTCCAATAAAAGTAATTTTATCATGGGCCTGTGATTTTATCAAGGCGATGGCCCCGCGCACCCATTCGTCGGCCAGCCTCCGGTCCGCGCAGGAGGTCAGAACCTCCGCCAGGTACCCTTCCGGCGGATATTCGCAGACCTTCCGCCAGTGGTCCTCGTCCGCAAAGAAGGCCTCGTAATTCTGCGCGGCCGCAGCCCGGATGCAGAAACTGTCCGGGTTATAGGTCTGAATGATCACCTCGCCCGCGCGGCTGCCGCGGCCGGCGCGCCCCGCCGCCTGGGTCAGGAGCTGGAACGTGTGTTCCGCGCTCCGGAAATCGCCGGAATACAGTGACATGTCCGCGGCCAGGATGCCGACCAGCGTGACATCCGGGAAATCCAGCCCCTTGACGATCATCTGCGTCCCCACAAGAATGTCCGCCCCGTGCTCCGCAAAGGTCTTCAGGATCCGGTCGTGCCCGCCTTTCCCGGCGGTAGTGTCGGAATCCATCCGGAGCACCCGGGCCTCCGGGAACCGCTCCTTTGTGAGAAGCTCCGCCTTCTCCGTCCCCATGCCGAAGCGCCCCAGATACTTTGAGCCGCAGGAGGGGCAGGCCTTCGGGACGGGAATCGAATACCCGCAGTAATGGCAGACCAGCCTGCCGTTATTGTGTTCCGTCATCGGAACCGCGCAGTGGGGACACTCCACCGGTCTGCCGCAGGTGCGGCAGCTGACAGAGGAGGACATGCCCCGCCGGTTGATGTAGAGCATCACCTGTTCATGGCGGTCCAGCCGGTCCTGGATTTTTTCTTGCAGGCTTGTACTGAAAATCGACCGGTTGCCCTCTTCCAGCTCCGCGCGCATATCGGCCACGGTGACCGTGGAGAGATGGCTGCCGGCCACGGCCCGGCGGGTCAGCCGGAACAGCCGGTATGTTCCGCGCACCGCGCGGCTGTAGGCCTCCAGGGAGGGTGTCGCCGATCCCATGACCATCAGTGCGCCCTCGATGGCCGCCCGCGCGCACGCGGTCTCCCGCGTGTGATAGCGCGGCGCCTGCTCGCTGATGTAGGCCTGCTCGTGCTCCTCGTCCATCACAATCAGTCCGAGATGCCGGAAGGGTGTGAAAAGGGCGCTGCGCGGGCCGATCATCACCCGCACTTCCCCCGACATCGCCCGCTCAAACTGATCCGCCTTCTCCCCCTGGGACAGCCTGGAGTTGACGATGGCGACCTGGCTGCCGAACCGGGAGGCAAAACGGCGCACTGTCTGGTAGGTCAGCGAAATTTCCGGGATCAGGACAATCGCCTCTTTCCCGGTCTTCAGGATCTCTTCGATCAGGCGGATGTAGACCTCGGTCTTTCCGCTGCCCGTGATGCCGTGAATCAGGCAGGGCCGGCGGTCCCCCGCCGCATATCCGGCCAGAATCTCCCCCACCGTGCGCTGCTGCTCCTCATTCAGGACGGGAGCCGGTGCGGGAGGAAGCTCCTTCTCCCCGGCGTAGGAATCCCGCCAGCTGCGCTCGGAGATTACGGTCACGGCGCCGGCCGCTATCATCGGCGCGACCGTTCCCTTCGTCGCCTTCCATTCATGCACGGCCACCGTCCAGGGGATCCGGTCCCGCTCCTGCAGTCCCTCCAGGATCCGGATCCGGGCAGCCCACTTTTTCTGCACCGCCAGGTCATAATAGCGGTGAAAGGCCTCCTCCGCCCCGCGGCAGAGTACCTTCACCTCCGCTGGCCGGTTCTTCTCCTTCACCGGGATGACCGTGTTGAGCGCCTGAATCATCGTGCACCCGTACTCTCGGTGCATCCAGGCAGCCAGGCGGATCATGCTGTCCGCCGCGGCCGGCGCACCGCTTCCCGGGCGAAGATCCCGGACCACATATCCCTTTGCGTCCTCCGGGAGTTCCTCCGAAAGGCCGATCACATAGCCGGTCCGAAGGCCTTTTCCCTTTCCGAAGGGAACGGTCACACGCACCCCGACCGTGATGCTCTTTTCCAGCGCCTCCGGCACATGGTACGTGAACGGATGGTCCACCTGCCCGTGTGAAATATCGATAATGACTGCTGCGTACAATTATTGCGCCTTCAAGCCTTCCTTCCGGAGAAAATCGGTCAGTTCGGACAGATGGACGGCATTGGATGCCTTCAGATAGATCGTGTCGCCAGGCTGGAGGATTTCCGCCAGGGTCTGCTCCGCCTCCGGGATTCCGTCCACCCGGATGACCGGATACGGGGCCTTTCCCTCCTCCGCGCCGTCTGCAATCGGTGCGGCCCCCGCGCCGACAACAATCAATCCGTCAATCTTTGCTCCTGCGGCTGCCGTTCCGACACCGTGATGGAGGGACGCGGAATCGGGCCCCAGCTCCCGCATTTCCCCAAGGACCGCGATTTTCCGGCCCGCACAGCGCCGGTCGGACAGAACGCCGAGCCCCGCCTCCATGGAATCCGGGCTGGCGTTGTAGGTGTCGTCGATCACAGTAAAGGGGCCAGCGGAAATCACCTGCAGGCGGTTGGCAAAACCCGTGAATTTTCCGAGGGCGGCAGCCGCCGCCTCCGGGTCCACGCCGAAGTGGTCCGCCACCGCCATAGCCGCCGCGGCATTCAGAACATTGTGACGTCCCGGCACGGAGAGAGACACATAGGTGCTCTTCCCCTCGTGGACCAGGTCGAAGGCGTAGCAGCCGTCCCGCGGGTCCAGATTCACCGCCCGGTAGCTGCAGCGCGGATCCGTCCCGTAAAAGACATAAGGGAAGCCGGTCAGGCCGGCATTTTCCACCAGAAGCGGGTCATCCCCGTTCAGGAAGAGGATGCCACCCCGGTGAAATCCCCTGGTGATCGTGAATTTCTCCCGGCAGATCGCCTCCTGCGAGCCGTAGTATTCCATGTGGGCGGTGCCGATGTTGGTGATCACAGCCGCAGTCAGGTCGGCGATGTCTGAGATCATCCCGAGCTCCCCCGGCACGTTCATACCCAGTTCCAGCACCGCAATGTCATAGTCATCACTCATCTGGGAGATGGTGATCGGGAGGCCGATGGAGCTGTTGTAGTTCTTCCCGGTTTTAAAGACCTTCAGCCCGCCGGAGATCGCCGCCGCAACCATTTCCCTGGTGGTCGTCTTTCCGACCGACCCCGTCACCCCCACGGCCGGAAGGGAGATTCCCTTTCGCAGGAAACGCCCGATGTCATGCAGTGCCTCGATGGTGTCTTCCACCAGAATCAGCGGGTGCGCCGGATCCTGCGGCACATCGGTCCGGCTCGTCAGGGAAGCCGCACATCCGTTGTCAAAGGCCTGCGGAATGAAGCGGTGGCCGTCGACCCGTGCGCCCTCCACCGGGACAAACAGGTCGTCCCCCTCGCTCTGTCTGGAATCCGTCGAAATGTGGCGGAGAACCGTCTCGGGATCCCCGCACAGGATTCTCCCGCCGACCGCGCCCGCAATCTCTCTGACTGTCGTATTCATGCCGCTTCTCTCCCTTCAGAACAGACCGGTGATCCGGCCGTTCTCGTCCACATCAATGTTCCAGGCCGCCGGCTCCTTCGGAAGGCCGGGCATCGTCATGACATCGCCGGTCAGAGCGACGACAAACCCGGCGCCGGCGCTGACGTAGACGTCGCGCACCGTGATCGTGAATCCCGTCGGCCGTCCAAGTCTCTTCGGGTCATCCGACAGGGAATACTGATTCTTTGCCATGCAGACCGGAAGATCCCCGAAGCCGAGCTCCGTCAGGCGGCGAAGCGTCCGCTTTACGCCGGTGCCGAAGGCGACGCCGTCCGCCCCGTAGATCTTTTTCGCGATCGTCGTGATCTTCTGCTCCAGCGGCATGTCCAGCGGATACAGCGGATGGTACTGCGTCGGCTGCGTATCGAGGATGTCCAGCACCTGCTCCGCCAGCTCCTTTCCGCCCTCGCCGCCCTCGGCAAAGACGCGGGTTACCGCAAAGCGGCATCCCTTCTTCGCGCAGAGCTCCCGGATCACCGCATAATCCTCCTCGGTATCCGTCGGGAACGCATTCACCGCGACCACGGCGGGGACGCCGAAGGAGGCAATGTTCTCGATGTGCTTCTCCAGGTTTGCGCAGCCCTTCCGGAGTGCCTCGAGGTTCGGCACATTCAGGCTGTCCTTCTTCACCCCGCCGTTATAGCGGAGCGCGCGGACCGTGACGACGATCACGGCGGCATCCGGGACCAGCCCTGCGCTGCGGCAGGTGATGTCGAAGAACTTCTCCGCGCCGAGATCTGCGCCGAAGCCGGCCTCCGTCACCGCGATGTCGCCGAGCCGGAGCGCCGCCTGCGTCGCCCGCACGCTGTTGCAGCCGTGGGCGATGTTGGCAAAGGGGCCGCCGTGAACGATAGCCGGCGTGTGCTCCAGCGTCTGGATCACGTTGGGGCGGATCGCATCCTTCAGGAGCGCTGCCATCGCGCCGACCGCCTTCAGATCCGCCGCCGTCACCGGATCGCCGTCCTCATTGTAGGCGACGATGATGCGGGACAGCCGTCTCTTGAGATCCTGCAGGTCATCTGCCAGGCAGAGGATCGCCATGATCTCGGATGCGACCGTGATGATGAAGTGGTCCTCCCGCGGAACGCCGTTAGCCTTTCCGCCGAGTCCGATGACAATGCTGCGGAGAGCGCGGTCATTCATATCCTCACAGCGCTTCCACACAATCCGCCTGGGATCAATACGAAGCGGATTGCCCTGCTGGATGGAATTGTCCAGAAGAGCTGCCAGGAGGTTGTTGGCGGACGTGACGGCATGGAAGTCCCCCGTGAAATGCAGGTTCAGATCCTCCATCGGGACCACCTGCGCGTAGCCGCCGCCGGCTGCGCCGCCCTTCACGCCGAAGCACGGCCCCAGCGAGGGCTCCCGCAGCGCCACCACGGTTTTCTTCCCCAGGCGGTTGAGAGCCTCCGTCAGTCCGATGCTGACCGTCGTCTTGCCCTCGCCAGCCGGGGTCGGATTGACCGCGGTCACAAGGACAAGGCGTCCCGACTTTTTTTCCTGCAGGCGCGCCAGCGCCTCATCGGTGAGCTTTGCCTTGTACTTTCCGTAGAGCTCCAGATCATCCGCGTCGATTCCAAAGTTTTCTGCCGCTTCCGCAACCGGAAGCATCGGCGTTTCCTGTGCGATCTCGATATCTGTCTTCATGATTTTCTTCCCCGCTGTCTGTCCGGCAGCCGGATGCTCCCGCTGCCCTGCTGTCATTGCCTTTCGATTGTGACGCCTGCCCCTGTGCTGCCCGCGGCAGGGGCCGCGGATCAGCCCGCCCGCAGGCTCTCCGCGAACTGCTCCTTCGTCATCAGTACCTGTCTTGCCTTCGTTCCCTCTTCCTGACTTACAACGCCGTTGTCCGCCAGCTGGTCCATGATCCGGGCCGCCCGGTTGAAGCCGATCTTGAACATGCGCTGCAGCATGCCGATTGACGCCTTGTCCTTGTCAATCAGGAAGTACCCGGCTTTCTCGTAGTACTCGTCCCGGTCCGCATTCGGGCCGCTCTCGCCGCCGAAGGCGGATGCGCCGCTGTCCGAGAGGTCGATTTCCGTCGTCTCCCCTCCGATGACGTTGGCCTGTTCCGAGAGGAAGTCCACGACCTTCTTCACCTCATCGTCGGACACAAAGCTTCCCTGCACGCGCAGCGGCTTCGGGAATCCCGCCGGGTAGTAGAGCATGTCGCCCTTGCCCAGAAGTTTTTCGGCGCCGTTCATGTCGATGATGATCCGGGAGTCGGTCCCGCTGGATACCGCAAAGGCGATGCGGGACGGCACATTCGCCTTGATCAGGCCTGTGATGACCTTGACGGAAGGACGCTGGGTCGCGATCACCAGGTGCATGCCCGCTGCTCTGGCCAGCTGAGCCAGGCGGCAGATGGCGGTTTCCACCTCGCCGGGCGCCGCCATCATCAGATCGGCCAGCTCGTCGATGATGATGACGATCTGGGACATCTTCTGCGGCAGATTCCCGCCGTCCTGCCCCGGCGCATTCTTTCCCATCGCGTCGATCTTCTCATTGAACCCCGCGATATTCCGCACACCCTCGCGGGCAAAAATCTGGTAGCGGCGCATCATCTCCTGCACAGCCCAGTTCAGCGCTGCGGAGGCCTTCTTGGGATCCGTGACCACCGGCATTAAAAGGTGCGGGATGCCGTTGTACACGGAAAGCTCGACGACCTTCGGGTCGATCAGAAGCAGCTTGACCTCCGACGGCTTCGCCTTGTACAGGATACTCATGATGATGGTGTTGATGCAGACCGACTTTCCGGAACCGGTCGCGCCGGCGATCAGAAGGTGCGGCATCTTCGCAATGTCCGCGATGACAATGCCGCCGGAGATATCCTTGCCCGCCGCAAACGCGATCTTCGACCGGTTTTTGCGGAATTCCTCCGTCTCCAGCAGATCCCGGAGCTTCACCGCCTGTTTCTCGCGGTTGGGCACCTCAATGCCGATCGCTGCCTTGCCCGGAATCGGCGCCTCGATGCGGATGTCCTCCGCCGCCAGATTGAGCTTGATGTCATCCGACAGGTTGACGATCTGCGACACCTTGACGCCGCGCTCCGGCTGCAGCTCGTACCGGGTGACCGTCGGACCGCAGCTGATGTCGGTGACCGTGGCCCCGACACCGAAGGTGCGAAGCGTCTGCTGCAGCTTCATGGCCGTCTCCTTCAGCGCGGCTGCCGCCGCGTCCCGGTCTCCGCCGGCCGCTTTCCCGCGGGACAGAAGATCCATCGGTGGAAAGACGTACTCCTTCGGCTCCTCGTAGTGCAGCATCTCCACGCTGTTCTCCTCCGGCCTCTTCTCCCGCACCTTAGTGCCGGACGTGCTCTTCTCTCCCGGCACCCGGTCGATCTCGGCCCGGATCACCTTCCCGGTGGAGGTGCGAATGGTGCGCACATGATCCTTGATATCCGGATTCTGCGCTGCCGTGCCGGCTCCCGGCACATCCGAGAGCATGGCCGCAGCCTCCCGGGGTGTCGCGGCGCCTGCATCCTCCGGGAGGGCCTGGGTATAGACGCCGGACGGCCGGTCTTCCGCGTCGATCCGCGGGCCGGCCGCTGTCCCTTCTCCGGGAGCTCCGCCCGCTTCCTCCAGCCCGGCCAGTTTTTCTTCCGCCCGCTGCTCCATGGCGCGGCGGATCATTTCCTCCGTCTGCGCGGAGTGCTCCCGCAGACTGCCGGGTTCTTTCTGCCGGAATGCCTGCGCAGGATCTGCGGCAGTCTGTGCCGGATTTCCGGAAGGATTCACCGCACCGAAGATTTCTTTTCCTGCGGATGCTTTTCCGGCGGATCGGTTTCCGGCATTCCGCACGGAATCCTCTGCGGCGGCAGCCGCCGCGTCCACCGCGGCCTCGTAGACATCCCCGGCTGTGCTCACCTCATCGGGGAGAACCGTCTCCACAACCCCGCCGGAGGAATCCCCCGGTGCAGCCGATACCCGAACCTGCTGTTCCTCGCCGCCGGTTCCCCGATCCAGCCGGTCCAGCTCGTCCGGCGTTCTCGTCTCTTTCCGGCCCTCCACGGTGGGGGGATAGGTATTTCCGAAATGAATTCTCGCGGAGAACAGGCTGGAATCATCATCCAGCTCCCTCTCCTGTCCGGCGTGCGCACTGGCCGGGAGCCGGCTCTCCGTCTGGGTGTGCATGCGGTTTCTCGCCGACGGGCGGTTCTCCCCCGCTGCGCCTGCGCCGCTACCGCCGGAAACGGCAGAACCGCGGCGGCCGGCGGCCGCCGCGGGCTTTACCCCGCCGACCGTGCGGGACACCGGGGAATCCTCCGCAAAGGGCACAGAATCCTTCAGGGATGCGCTCTCTCCGGCCTTCGGAGCTGCGGTCTTTTCCATCTGGCGTACCAGCTTTTCCTTCTGCTGCAGATACTGCAGGTCATTCTCGTCCGGATCAATGGTCGTATTCTGCAGAACCGTGACGGCCATCAGGTCGCGGCGGAGCTTCACCCGCCGCTCCTCTTCCTCCTGCTGCTGCGCGGTGATCTCCCGGAGCCGCTCCTCCTGCCGCTGCAGAGCCTCGTTCTTTTTCCGGGTCTGCTTCAGCTTCCGCTCTTCCGCGCGGATTTTCTTTTCTCCCTCGCGCCATTCCCGGCTGGTGCTGGCCACCTCCTTCGCCCACTCCCGGTTATCCTGCAGGAAGCGGATCAGGGACTGTCCTGTCACAAAGAGAATCCCCATCAGGATCATCAGCACCAGGAAAATATAGGCACCGATATCTCCCACTGTCGGGTTCAGCTGGTTCAGGATGCGGTAGCCGACCTTTCCGCCGCCGGCCGGCACAAACAGTTCTGCCAGCCCGCAGGCCGCGGGAATCCACAGGGCGACCGCCGCCAGATGCAGCAGGGTCTGCCCCACGGTCCCGTGGAACAGGATCATCAGGATCGCCGCCAGAAGGAGGATCGGAACCACGAAGGATGCCGCGCCGAAGGCGCTGTAGACCGCCACATGCAGAGCTGAGAGGGACCCCCTCGTCTCGAAGGCGGCGGCAAACAGAAGCACGCAGAATCCGATCCCGGCCAGGAGCAGAATTTCCAGCAGCACGCGAAGCGTTCCGCCCGCTTCCGTGCGCTGTGTACGGCGGGTGCGCGCGGAAGAAGTCTTTTTGCTGTGCTTCCTGCCGGCCGCCGTTTTCTTTGCCGAAGATTTCGTCTTTGCCATATGCCTCTGTTTCCTTTCTGAAAATTTACCGGTTCATCTCGGCAATGCGTCCGGTCGACTGATGCTCCCGGATAATCCCCGAAATCTCCGCCAGATCCGTATCCAGCAGGTCTCCGGGGATTGTATTCTTCAGCGCGCTTGCCGCGTTTCCGTACTCGAGGGCGCGCTGGTAATTCGTCTCGTCCGACAGGAGCCCGTAGAGGACGCCGGAGACATAGGCGTCCCCGCTGCCGATGCGGTCCACCACCTCAATGTCGCGGTAGGGCTCCTCCTCATAATAGCGGTTCGTCTTCGCGCTGTAGATCACCGAGCCGAAGGTGTGCCGCTTCGGGCTGTGCACTGTCCGCTGGGTGGAGCAGACGACAGAGATGGGATACTCCTCCGTGAAGCTCTTCATGATCTCCCGGACATTTCCCGTCTTTCCGAAGGTCAGGCGGGCAGTGTCCTCCGAGCAGAAGAAGATATCAATATAGGGAAGAATCTGTTCAATGCACTCCCTGGCCTCCTCCCCGGTCCATAGGTTGGCGCGGAAGTTGACGTCAAAGGAGATTTTCGCGCCGGCCTCCTTGAACCGCCGGATCATCCCGATGGCTGTCTCTCGGGTCTGCCGGCTCAAGGCCAGCGTAATCCCGCTGGTGTGGAAGCAGGACGCTGCAGAGAACAGGCTCTCGTCATAATCTTCCAGGGTAATCCGGTTGATCGTGGTGCCGCGGCGGTCATAGACGATCCGGGGTTTGCGCGGATAGGCGCCGCCCTCATAGTAATAAATGCCGAGCCGCGCGTCCGGCGTCCGGTCATAGACCAGGTAGTCGTCCGACACTCCGCCCAGGCGGACCCGGTTCTTGATGAAGATTCCCAGGTCATTGTCCGGAAGCTTGGAAATCATTCCGGTGCGCAACCCCAGCTGGGAAACGCCGTTGCACACGTTGAGCTCGGCGCCGCCCACCTGCTTGACAAAAGTGCTGCCGCGGCGGATTCTCTCATTTTCGGGTGGGGAAAGCCGAAGAAGCAGTTCTCCCAGCGCCAGAAGGTCAAAGTCTTTTTTTTCTGCGGAATGTTCCATGATACCCCCTCCGATCTGCACAGCTCTTTCGTTTTTCTGATTTCTGATTCTTTCTCTATTCCTGATTCTTTCCTGATTGCTGATTCTTTCTTTAATTATTGATTCTTTCTCAATTCTTTTCTTTCATGAAAGGTCTCGGCAGACAAAAATAGTCCCTGAATAACACAAAAAGCTGTGTCAATTACCTGACACAGCTTTCCTCGCGGAGACGATGGGATTCGAACCCATGTGCCGGAAAACCGGCAACTTGATTTCGAGTCAAGCTCGTTACGGCCACTTCGATACGTCTCCAGTAACTGCCCGGTATCTGACAGCAGGTACTATTATCCACGAAAATGTTTCTTTTGTCAATAGGTTCGTTCCGGAGGATAGGGTAAGGGGCGCCGCGCTTTCCGGCAGGCTATAGACTTTCCCGTTCCCGCATGCTAGAATACAAGATATTTCGACACCTGTAAAGGTGCCGCGGTCCGGGCCTGCGCCTGGCTGTTTCCCGCGGGCAGCGTCACCCGGCATGCTGGCACCCGGAACCTGAAATACACATGCCGGGGCCGCTCCCGATACGCATGTTTTCCGAACGCTTTTCGGCGGCATGCCGGCGACGGGGCTCACCCGGTTCGGACCGTTAGCAGACCAACAGAACTTTTGAAAAGAGGTATCCATGAAATCCAGATTTCTGCGTTATCCCGCCGCGCTGGCCGCGGCTGTCCTGCTCTTTTCTTCCTCTGTCCCCGCACAGGAATCGGCGGCAGAAAATGCCTCCGCCTCCGACGTCTCCGCTTCCGCCGAGGTGGAAACGGCGGTCTCCGTTTCGGGTTTCGGAACAGAGAGCGCGCCGCTCGTCAACGGCGCCGTCACCGCGGCGGACGGCGTCTCCTTCCGCCTGGAATCCACGCTGGATTATCCGGCGGGGACCTATGTCCAGAACTACATTTTTGAGAACACGTCGGACAGCGATGCACAGGTTACCGTGGATTTTCCGCTGCAGACCACGCTTGCCGAATACGGTGCCTCCGGAAGGGAGGAACGGTTCACTTTCTCGTCGGACGGCACCATATCCTCCCACCATTTCCTGATGCCTCTTCTTTCCAATTATAATATCAAGGCGGATGAAGTGACCGCGGAGCAGCTCCGGTCGCTGGACGGCGTCAAAAACGAAGAAACCGAGCGGACCGGAACGCTCTATACCCTGGATACCGAAGGGCTGAACGGCGATACCGTCACGCTGACGCCGGATTCCGGTTCCACACTGGAAGTCTACCCGATGGGGGCATCGTATTCGGCCGGAACGCTGGACGACGGGACCGTGACCTACACCGTGACGGCGGACGCCGGATACGATACCGCGTATCTGTTCATCCCGGAGGGAACGGACTATTCGGTCACCTCTGACGCGGATGAGAAATATTATCCCTCCGAGCAGTCCTCCATGCACGATTTTCTGGAGCTGTGCTGCCAGGTCTTTCTGGAGCACAGCGATTATCCGGGGCTGACCGCCGATGACCTCGCCCCCTATCTGATCACCGCGCTGACCAAGAGCACGATCGCTTCCGATCCGTCCGACACGCTGGAGTGGATCGTGGGGCAGACGATCTTTTCGGTCTCCTCCGTCTCGGCGGATGTGCCGGCGGGTTCCACGGTAACGGTATCAGCCTCCGAATCGGGCACCATCGACGGAATCACCGTCTATATCAATCCCAATGCGCTGGAGCACGGCGCTTTCCCGGCCGCGGATAAGCTGACCGTGGTGCTTCCGGAGGGTTACAGCAGAGCTTCGCTGCACGGCGCCCTTGGAAACTTCAATGAGAGCACGTCCTCCTTCCATGTAAGCCGCACGTCCAACGGCGTCTATTCCGTGACGGCAGG
>OMZJ01000104.1 GCA_900315495.1 uncultured Lachnospiraceae bacterium | reverse complement strand
TGGTCATCTGATACCGCCGCTATTGTTGAAACGCCGGGGTCAATTCCGCACAGATGATCACCAGGTATGAGTTTTTTGGGGGCTGGACCTTTTAATACAACAATTAAATAATAGTGCCAGCCATTAGGAAACATACGCCGTCTGACATCACAATAGCAGATATCAGAATCTAGTGCTTCATACACGTAGTCCATGGATTTACGTTTAGGACGGCGTACTGTATATGTGTGATTCATCCATTGGGCTGTAAATGTCTTTTTATCGAACTTTACGCCATTGGTATTTGATTTTCCGCCGATTGTATCAAAGTTCATATATTTTTTGAAATGAATTGTCTTTCCGTCTCCAAAGAGATATTGTTCAACAGACTTCCACACATGGGTAGCTTCTTTCTGCACCTGTTGAGACGATAAAAGATGATTGTATGCTTTTGCACACACTTTGATATATGCCTGAAAGCTATATTCTGTCAGTCCAAGTTGAAAACGTATCGCCTGCATCTGATCTGACAATGATTTCTTGTATGTCAATTCGTTTTTGGAGAGTTTGGCATCTTTATGCGCTTTCAAAAAACGAATATAGTCAGATCTTAAATTCTGGTATTGCTTATTATGATCCAGCTGCACAATCAGTTTTTTGGCGTGTTTTACCATCACATTGTGGATATGTGAAATTGCATGAAAATGTTTTTCCATGAGCTGATTTTCATATGCAGTTGTATCAATAGGCAGATTAACAATGTGCCTTGACTCGCAAACGTGCTTTGACATAAGTTATGACCTCGTTTTTTGAGTACGTACATACCATTCTATTGTTTCGGCACTGACATTACCGGCAGTACTGATAAAATAGGATCGTGTCCACAAAGACGGCATGAGAGACAACTGGGCAAATTCCTCCCGGAGGGCATGGGATGTAGCACCTTTGATATATTTCATCATATCCGGGATAGATAATTGTGGATACACACTCACAAACATATGAACATGATCCACATGACATTCCATAGCAAGAATATCAATATTGCGGCGAGTACATTCAGCCTGAGTGAGCTGTTTGAATTTGTCTTCCACACCGGGAATATCAAAAATTTTACGCCGGTATCTGGGGCAAAAAACAATATGATAGTTAATCAATGAAACAGTAGTAGCAGTTCTTTTATATTCATTCTTCATGTATACATTATACATTTTATTATACACGTTGTCAATAGCGAATAAGAGGCTTTCATCCCACGGTTAAAACCGTGGGCTTTCTCGCCTCACATTTTGTAAATCCGGAATCTATAAACCGCAACCGTAAAATGAGCTTTTCCTTTTCTCCAGGGCGAACATTCACCGTATTCGGCCCGTTCAGGAAATCCATGGCGGACCAGTCTAACGGTGTATGATTCACAGCTGCAATGAAAACCCTGAGGATTCAAGACTTCAGGGATTCCATTTTTTTTGAGCTCAAAGAAGCCGCGAACACACCGCCGCCGTCAGCAGCAGAACCAGCTCGGAGACCGTGACGAACCACCCGGCCAGATCACCGGTAATCCCGCCGAATGCGCGGAGGCTCCATGACCGGTAGGCCAGAAACGTCAGCCCGCAGGCTGCAAAAACAGCCGTTCCGATCACCGGGGAGAGTAAAATCAACACCAGACCGATCATCGCAATTTCCACGGCAAGCGTTCCCGTCACCGTTCTCTTTGCCGCCGTGCCGGAAAAGGTTGCCAGCATTCCTTTCTTTTTGGCCGAGGGGATCGTCACGACGCCAAGACCGGAGAAGGCTCTGGACAGTGGAAATCCAAGCGCGGTACAGTACAAGGCTTTCGGATTTCCCAGGACGCCGAGATACCCGGCCGTCGTCAGAAGCGCCCAGACCATCGCCCAGATCACCGCAAAGCCGCCGATATGCGGATCATCCATGATGGCAAGCTTCTTCTCCCGGTTTCCATACGAATGGATGGCATCCATGGTATCCAGGTAGCCGTCCATGTGGAACCCTCCGGTCACAATCAGCGGAAGCGCCGTGGCTGTGAGCGCCGCCGCCTGATAGCCGGCGGAATCTGCGCCGGGGCCGGCAAAATGGCAGAAGCAGGCAGCCAGCGCGATTTCCAGAAGCCCGATCACTGCGCCGACCGCCGGAAAAAAAATCAGGTGATACTCCATGTCGGAGGATCCCCAAACGAACCGCGGCATGGGAATTTTAGAGTAAATCGAGAAGGCGACGGACAGAGATCGGAGCAGGGTTCGGACGGGGGTTCCTCCGGTGTGAGCCCCGGGGTCTGCCTGGTCAGAGGGCTGACCTGGCTGCCCCGGATTTTGCGGCGTTTCCGCACCGGGCTGGTTCGATTCTTCCCTCCCGGCAGGTCTTTCCGATGCCTGTAATTTCGCATCCGACCATTCCGGCTTCTCTTCCTCATCCATGCTCTGCTTCCCTTTCTCTGTCATATACCGCGCGTCTCTTCTGCGTTTCCTTCGCCTCTGACTATTCTGCTGTCACTGGGTATATCCGTATGCCGCAGGCCGTCTGCTTTTGCGCTTCCGGCACCCCGGGCTTCCCTACCGCCTTTCTGCCACACCGCAATGCCGCACACCATCTCGACCACCTGATCTGCCTGCCCGGAAAGACCGCAGTTCAATTCCGCAAGCGCATGGAGATAGTCCGTCGTCTCCGGCCCGTATTCGATTCCATCTGAAAAGACATCCCCGGTCACAATGGTCAGGAAAGAGGTTCTGCCGCGCAGAGCGGCCAGATCCTTCCGAATTTTTTGAACGGCTGTCTCTCCGGGAATGGTTTCCTTGTCCCGGAACATTTCGTTTGCCAGAAGATTCGGGAGATCCTCCAGAATCAGCGCAGGCTTCCCCTTCCCGTCCAGCCGGATGGCACCGAGATTTTCCGGCTGTTCGATGGTGATCCATCCGTATCCGGCCCGCCGGCGGATGTGCTTGTCCGCTTTTTTCCGGGCTTCCCCGTCACGAACTCGCATGGTTGCCACATAATACACGTTTTTTTGAGATAAATCGAGCATCCGCTGTTCGGCAAACACGCTCTTCCCGCTCCCGCTTCCGCCGATCACCAGAAGCATCCGGGCTGACGCATCCCTGTCCGGGGTGCTTCCATTCGAAGCACACCCGTTCGATCCAGTTCCGTCCAGACTGCATCCATGCAGGCCGCTGCTGTCCGAGGCAGAACCGTCAGGGACGGTTTGATCCAGGGTACATCTGTCCGGGTCGGTTCCGCCCAGGACACACCCCTTCGGTACTTCCTGACTGCTTTCCCTCTGGTACGGCGCCATCCCGTATCCGGCAAAGCGGGAGGAAGTCTCCAGCACCGCACAGGCTGCCTGCAGCATTTCGATCATGAGAGCCGCGCCGGTTCCCTCGCCGACTGCCAGATGCGCATCCAGCACCGGGTGAAGTCCCAGGGCATCCGAAAGAATTTCTCCCGCGCCTTCCCGGCTGAGGTGCGAGGGAATCAGGAAAGCGGAGACGCCGGGAACCAGCCGCTCTGCCAGAAGCGCCGCCGTCTGGCTGATAAAGCCGTCGAGGACAACGGGCACGTGGTACACTGCCCCGCCAAGACAGATTCCAACAAGTCCCGCGATGTCCAGGCCGCCGAGGTCCGAGAGCACCGCCAGCGGATCCGACAGATCTTTTCGATAATAATCGAGTCCCTTGCGGATGACCTCTCTCTTCCTTGCCAGGCCGCTGTCGGTCAGGCCGGCGCCGCGCCCCGCAGCTTTTTCCGGCGGAAGATCCAGCAGCGCACAGAGGACCGCCGCCGAGGTCGTGGTATTGCCGATCCCCATCTCGCCGGTTCCGAGCAGGGTGAATCCCTGTTCCTTTTTCTCCCGCACCAGTCGGATCCCCGTGCCGATCGCGGCAAGGGCCTCTGCTCTTGTCATGGCGGGTTTCTCACAGAAATCGGCGGTTCCGGAGCAGATTCTCTCATCGATCACCCCCGGCACGGGATCTCCCATGATTCCGAGGTCGATAACTAAAATCTTTGCGCCGGCCCGCACGGCCAGAGGGCCCAGGGTGGAT
Organism: uncultured Lachnospiraceae bacterium; assembly: GCA_900315495.1. GTDB lineage: Bacteria > Bacillota > Clostridia > Lachnospirales > Lachnospiraceae > Anthropogastromicrobium. The sequence goes on along the minus strand of OMZJ01000104.1, from coordinate 6,120 downwards.
TTTCCGGCCGCGATGTTTTTCGCGCACAGGGCCGTGATCTCCTGGCCGGACTGGGAAACGCCTTCCCGCACAACGCCGTTGTCCGCCGCCAGCACCAGAATCGCCGGATGCCGGACATCCGGCCGATCCTGTCCCTGAACCGCGGCAATCCGGGCAGTCAGCCGCTCAAAGTCGCCGAATCCGTTCAAGGGCTTTGCCACGGCATCCCACACCGCGAGGACCGATTGCTCCAGCCGGGTGTTCGGCGGCACAATCGCCTTCGCGCCGGACAGGACTGATTCTGCCAGCGCGATATCTGCTGACATGTCTATACTTCCGCCGCCTCTTTCCGGGCGGGTATGACTCTCCGGACGGACACTGCTCTCCGAACGGGTACCGTTCTCCGGACGAAGCCTTTTCTCCGAATGCACTTCCTCCATTTCCGGGTCTGCGCATTCCAAACGCTTTTCCTCCTGACTCATATCGAGGCCTCCCGCAGCATGGCGTACACTGCCGCCATATCCATATGGTTCCGCACACAGTCGGCCAGAAGGTCATACTGCGACTGGCGGAAGGTTTTTTCATCCGTGCTTCCGGCTGCATCCAGCGTGATGCCTTTCTTCCGCGCGAGCAGATCCGCCACCCGCCAGGCGAGATTTCCCGCGTCAAACAGGCCGTGCAGGTAGGTCCCGCATACATTTCCCTGTACGGCGCCGTCTGACGCATCCGCATCCGGATCCGCGCCTTTTTTCCGCAGGAAGGGAGCCCCCGGGGTCCCGCTCCAGGAGGTCCGCCCCATGTGAATTTCGTATCCGTGCACTTCCGTTCCGGCCAGAGGGACAAACACCCCTTCCGCCGCCGCAAGGATCGCCGTGCTCTGCCGCAGGGTCTTCTCCGGCTGCAGGACCGTCCGCACCGGCAGAAGGGACAGTCCGGGCATCTTCCCACCCTCCTCGGTGTGGTCCGGGTCGGAGACCTCCTCCCCCAGCATCTGGTAGCCGCCGCAGATCCCGAGCACCGGCCCGGTTTCAGAAAACACTTTCACCGCATCGGCCAGACCGCTCTCCCACAACCATCGGAGATCCCCCACAGTGTTCTTGGTTCCCGGCAGGATGCAGAGATCGGGATGCCCCAGCTCCGTGGGATGGGTGACATAGCGGACGCCCGCTCCCTGCACCTCGTCAAACGCGTCAAAATCCGTAAAGTTTGAGATGTGCGGCAGGCGGATGACCGCAATGTCCACTGCCGCACGGTCTCTGCGGGTCAGCCGGGCGGACAGGGAATCCTCATCGTCCAGGCGCACGCGAAGGTATGGCAGAATCCCCACGGTCGGCACACCGGTCCTTTCCGTCAGAAACTGCACGCCGGAATCCAAGAGGCTGCCGTCTCCCCGGAATTTGTTGATCACAAGCCCCGTGACCCGCGCCCGCTCCTCCGGGTCCAACAGCTCCAGCGTGCCCACCAGCTGGGCAAACACGCCGCCGCGGTCGATATCCCCCACCAGGAGAACCGGTGCATTCACAGCGCGGGCAAGACCCATGTTGACAATGTCGTTCTCCTTCAGGTTGATCTCCGCCGGGCTCCCGGCCCCCTCGATCACGATGATGTCCGCATTTTCCTCCAGCGTACGGAACGCCGCGCGTATCTCTGGCATCAGCGATTTCTTGTATGCAAAATAGGTCCGCGCGTCCATATTTCCGCGGGATTTTCCATTGACGATCACCTGGGAACCGGTGTCGCTGGTCGGCTTGAGTAAGATCGGGTTCATCGCCGATATCGGCTCCACACCGGCGGCCTCAGCCTGCATCACCTGTGCCCGGCCCATCTCCAGCCCCTCTTTTGTGACAAAGGAGTTCAGCGCCATGTTCTGGGATTTGAACGGAACTGCCCGGAATCCATCCTGATGAAACACGCGGCAGAGGCCCGCCGTCAGAAAGCTCTTGCCCGCACTGGACATCGTCCCCTGTACCATGATCACTTTTGACATACTGTCTGCCTTTCTCCCGCGGTTGCTTCTGCGCGGATGCCTCTTCGGCGTACTCCCAGGGAATCAGAGTGACTTTCCCGCGGTTGCTTCTGCGCGAATCTTCCTGCGCTCCGGAACTTCCGCATATGAGGAAACAATACACAGAGTATACCACAGATGGCGCCCGCTTTTGCACGTGCCGGCAGGCTGCTTCGGACCCGTCGGTCGGAAATGTTACCATACCGAAAAAATACCCCGCAGGCACTGCGGGATATGCAGGACCTGCGGGGTATTTTTCATTGTTCTTTCGAACGCGGTTGTTCAGCCCTTGACGGCACCGATCATCACACCCTTGACGAAATACTTCTGAATGAAGGGGTAGATGCACATGACCGGCACGGTGGTCAGCACGATGGTCGAGTACTTGATGGCCTCGGCAAACTGGTTGACCTGGTCGTTCTCTGCGGCTGCGGAGTTCAAGACGTTGGAGTTGGCAATCAGAATAGCGCGCATGATGTTCTGGATCGGGAGTTTCTCGTTGTCTTTCAGGTAGATGGAAGCGAGGAACCATGCGTTCCAGTGCTGCACGCCGTAATACAGAGCCAGAACTGCCAGCGTCGGCTTGATCAGCGGAATGATGATCCGGAACAGAATGACCGGGTCACTTGCCCCGTCGATGTAGGCCGCCTCGGACAGGGAATCCGGCACCGCGTCGATGGCTGTCCGGCAGATGATGGAGTTGTAAATGCTCAGTGAACCGGACAGAATCAGCGACCACAGGGAGTTGTACAGCCCCAGGGACCGGATATTCAGGTAATTTGGGATCATGCCCGCATTCACAAACATCGTGAAGAGAAGCAGGGCCACGATCGGCTTCTTCAGTTTCATTCCCCGGCAGGACATGAAATAACCGCAGAAGATCGTCAGGATCAGGTTCAGCGGCAGCGACACCAGAAGAATGAACAGAGTATTCCGGTATCCGGAGAGCAGCAGCGGATGCGTGAAGGCAAGCTTGTACGCGCCGAGGGTGAATCCGTGCGGAATCAGAAGAAATCCCGGATGCGATACCAGATAGGTATTATTCGTAAAGGATGCACAGAACACATACCAGATCGGATACAGGCACAGAATACAGAGAATGATCAGGATCATTGTAATGACAATGCCGAACGCCCGGTCGCCCGCCGATTCCTTCACCTTATGCCGGACCACATTTTTTTGTTTCATCACAGCACCTCCTGTACTCAGAACAGTCCGGACTCGGTTGTCTTCCTGCTGATGGCATTGGTGGCCAGAAGGAACACAACGTTCACGGCTGTGTTAAAGAGGCCGATGGCAGTGGACTTCGAGTACATCGGCTGGTTGCCGCTCGGCGCGAAAGACAGGCGGTAGGTATAGGTGGAAATGACATCCGACACCTGGTAGATATTGGGGTTGTAGAGAAGAAGGATCTTCTCGTATCCGACATTCAGGATATTGCCCATGCGCAGGATGAACAGAATCATGACCGTGGGAAGAAGCCCCGGGAACGTGATATGCACCATCTGCTGCCAGCGGTTGGCTCCATCCACCCGGGCGGCCTCGTACAGTTCCATGTCAATGCCGGTCAGTGCCGCCAGATAGATGATGGAATTCCATCCGATGCCCTGCCAGATATCTGAGAGCACATAGATGGAACGGAAATACTGGGGTTCCGCCAGATAGTTCTTCTCCGAGCCGCCGAAAAGCATCCCGATCTGGTTGAACAGGCCGTTCTGCATGCAGAAGGTCTTGATCAGTGCGCACATGACGACCAGCGAGATGAAATACGGCAGGTAAGTAATGGTCTGCACGACCTTCTTGAAGTGCGAATTCCGCACTTCATTGATCATCAGTGCCAGAATGATCGGCGCCGGGAAGCTGAAAAGGATCGTCAGACCGCTGAGGATGAAGGTGTTACCCACCACGCGGCCAAAATAGGGATCCTCGAAGAAACTCTGGAACCACTTGTACCACGGGTGCGACCAGCTGGATCCTTCAATTCCCCTGGTAATCTTGTAATCCTTGAATGCAATGACCAGGCCGTACATCGGCTTGTAGCAGAACAGGATCAGCCAGACGAGAACCGGAAGGATCATCAGGTACTTCCACTTGTTCCTGCTCCAGTCCTTCCGCCAGCTCAGTTTTTTCGGTCTGGTTTTCATCACCGCAGCGGATGCGGATCTGCCGGATGTTTTCATGGTATTCACCTCCCAATTACAGAATCCCTGCTCTGAGCATCCTGTCTGCTGGTAACAAAATCGCAGTCTGCAGGCGGCAGTACCCGGTCATCCGGCGGCGGTTTTCTTGTCCGCCGGCGATGGTACGGAAAAATCCAATCCGGAAGCGGCTGCCTCCGGATTGGATTTCAGATCACATTCGGATTCCGTATTTTTTGAATCGGTCTTTAACGCTCGACGTAACGGTCGTAGCACTGCTGACGGATTTCAAGGATTCTGGAAAGGTTGTAGGTCTCCAGATCGCTCAGGTAGCTGTTCCAGACATCATCATCATTGATGTCCTTGGAGCCGTTCAGGAAGGATGCGTAGCTCTCCTCGACATAGGTTCCGATGTTTCCGGAGATCTCATCCAGTTCATCAGACTCTTCCGTCGTGAAGGTGACGCCCACCGGCCACTTCCATCCGCTGGTGACCTTGGTGTTCTTGTCCATGTCATCCGGATAGATGTAGTACCAGGTGTCGTTGGCATCGATTGCTGCCTGAGAGTTCTTCAGGTGCAGGAGGTTGGTCAGCTGGATGCACGGGCCGCCCCAGGTTGCACCGTTGTACTTGGTCATCGGGTCGGTGTCTGCATCGTCGGTTACAAGGCTGGTGAATTCCGGAACGCCGTTGGCGTCATAATCCCAGGAAACGCCCTCTTCGCCGTAGTTCCAGTACAGTCTGCCTTCCTCGGTATAGGAATAGTTGAGCACTTCCAGGCAGAGCTTCATGGTGTCTTCATCCGCGGTCTTTGTGACCACGGTCGTGGACGTGCCGACACCCGGGCCGCCGAAAATCGCGGAGATTTCGCCGTCGTCAGACTTCGGATACGGGATGCCGATCCACTCCTCGCTGCTTCCGGCCGCCTCTGCCTCTTTGTTCCAGTTGTTCAACTGGCCCATGGAGGTAACTGCAATACCGCACTTGCCGTTGTGGATCTTGTTCTTGATGGTGGTGTCGTCCTCAGTCATGATATCCTGATCAATCAGGCCGTCTGCCCAGAGCTTGCTCAGCCAGCTCACATAATTTCTCCACTCAGGCTGTGCCTGTGCCAGCTGTACCTTGCCGTCGTCATCGATGTACCAGCCCCAGGAACTGTCTACCAGCGCGTTTCCGTATGCGCCGAACGCGCCGCAGATACCCATCTGCTTCCAGCGGATGGCATAGGCGGAATCAAAGGTTGCACCGTACTTTTCGTTGAAGACACGGATCACATTCTCAAACTCGGAGATGGTGGTCGGAACTTCCAGCCCGCACTCATCCAGCCAGTCCTTGCGGACTACCGGGCCCTGATAGCTGTCGTTCCAGCCGCCGTCCTCGCGGAAGAATCCGAAGCAGTAGTACTTGCCGCTGTCGGTCTTCATCGCGCGGTCATATGCCGGGTTGGACTGCAGCCATGCATAGTAATCCGGGGCATATTCCTGAATATACGGTGTGAGATCCCAGATGATATCGTCATCGATATACTGGTCAGCGTTTGCCATGAAGTAAGCGCCCATGATATCCGGCAGGCTGGACGGATCTGCCAGCAGCGTGTTGGTATAGGTTCCGCCATCGGTTCCGGTGGTCGGGAAGGACCAGTCAATCGTAACACCCAGCTTCTCCGCAAGCCCGGTATGGAACGGAGACTCGGAAGCATCCTTGTACTTCTCGTGCGGGATCAGGTTATCCTGTGCATACCAGCTGATCGTCTTGTCGCTGTTCAGCGGATAAGTGATGCTGGACTCCGACCCGGTCTCGGCCTCAGTGCTCTCCTCTGCGAAGGCAACGGTACCCGTTCCTCCCAGGAACATAGCTGCGGTCACTGCCACGCTGGCAGCTTTCCACCAATTTCTTCTCATTCTTCCTCCTCCGGCCCCTTCCGGGCCTGATGATAAATTGGAACGATTTTCACGAATTCCTGTCAAAACCCTGACAGGATCTGTCCGCTTTCGACCG
>OMZJ01000034.1 GCA_900315495.1 uncultured Lachnospiraceae bacterium | reverse complement strand
GCAGAAAGGAACAGCGTTTTTCAAGGCCTATCTCTCATATCACTCACTATATCACTCAAATGGAGCAGTTGCAATTTATTTGGCACAATTCTCATTTTGGACGACAGCCCTGCCATGTGCTGATACTGGCAGGGCCGCTTCGTTATGTGTAGTCAATATCTGGAAGCCGACGGGTGTACTCTGCTCCGTTTGGTTCGCTGTTGGTTTGTTTCACTATTCTCTGAGAGAGGATTTCTGCTTTGGCGCGACGGCCTAAAGCAACGATCTCCCGATATTCTTTTTCATGTCGATGGAGCTCAGCTTCTTTTTCTTCCAATTCGGCCAATTTCTTTCGCGCATACTGCTGTTGTGCGTCTGCTTCCAGCATCAACTCACCAGCAAGGTTCATCCTCTCTGTTGCCGCAGTATTGAGCTGAACGGCCTGCTGGATGATTGCCGCAGCTTGTTTCTGCACTTCATGAGATTTACGAGAAAGATGCCTGTTAACGGAAAGACCTGATTTTCTGCGCTTTGCACTGCGCTCCGCAGCATACTCTTTATCAGTCCTTGAACGCTCAAAGTCTGTGGTATCTAGATCATCCATCTCCCAGCCACGAGCTCGCATCCGTGCTGGAAATAATCTGTTGAGCTCAACAAAGAATTTCGCATCGATCTCATTGCCACACCATTTACCATCTTCATCACGAGCATATCCAATCCAATGTATATGACGGTCAATCTGGCTGATATCTGTATTGTCAGCTGGAGGAACACCCTCATCATAATGTTCCGCTGTCATTACAAGATTATCATCACGAAAAATCTTCGGTTTGATTTCAGATAAACATTCCCATGAGTCTTGATAAAAACGGCGGTAGGTATCATCATCCCATGAGCGGCATATCTCCGCAGGCGGGTTGCATATCACAGCAAAGCCTGGCACCGCATCAGAACGACTCTTGCGCTGTACTGTTGATCCGTCTTTCATTGTAACGGTAACAAAGGCAACTGCATTCTCCATTGCATCCGCACATTCCCTGCCTTTTGTAAAACCAGAATAACGGTTAAAATGGGACCTACTACGGTCCAGCGTTTCGGACCTGGATGCACGTTCATAACCTGCCTCCATAGCAGCCTTACGCAGGTTCATGCGGTGCTTGGCCGATGCTGCAGGCTCACCGATCGTCAGCCCCTTAATCTGCAACGCACACTTAAAACCCATATGTATCACTTCCTTTCGAGTAGGCGCTATCCCAGTGATAATGTCCTCTGGGATAGCGAGCTATCCCGCCGTCCTCCTACCGTCAGCTTTTCTCCCTTGGCAGGGCATGAAGATGAATTTCTTTAAGCTGTCCCTTTTTATCCTTTTCCATCTCCGATAAGATCAGATCATAAATAGTAGTCTCACCTTTGGGCAGATAGAGCCTCCTTGCAAATTGAACAAAATCCAGCGCATCGAGAACTTGTTGGTTATACCTCATATCCTCAGTACGCTGTCTCACGAGCTTCTGCATATTATCTGTCTCCATATGTAGAGCGTCCAGCCTCACCTGAAGATCACGAGCAATCTCTTGAATCTCTTCTGTCGTCTTAATCTCTGCCATTGTAATTTCCTCCTTAAAAAAGCGGCGGCAAAGACTGACAATCAATCCTCGCCGCCGCCATAGTGTTATGGTCTGCGCAAGCTGCGTTTCCGCTGCTTTCTACCTACTGTATAACATATGAAACATAAGAATGCAATACCCATTCCGTTGCTTGATTTAAGCGGATTGAATGGATATTATGAACACGTGTTACTCAATCCTGCATCTGTCAACTGCAAATTCCAGCAATATGCCGATCACTTCATTTCGACTGCGGCCAGATTCCGCCGCAATCTTGTCAACACGTGATATAATACTCTCGCTGACACGTACACTGAAGACACGATATCCGTCTTCGCCCTTCTTTTTGATCACAATATGTTCATTGTCCATACTAAAACCTCACACTCTATTATTCCTCGGTAGTTCTGATTTTAGTATTGAGTGTGATCGTTTTATATGTTAAGATAATATGCTATATTATGTCCATAAATGAGCATAATGAACCTGCTTGACAGGTTCTATCTTCGCCAAAGTTTTCAAAAAGTTTT
>OMZJ01000064.1 GCA_900315495.1 uncultured Lachnospiraceae bacterium | reverse complement strand
CAGACTGCGAATTTACGAAAATTTTCGTTTTGAAACGCGGCGCGGCGGGCGGAGCTTCTGCCGCCGCGTGTTTCGTGGTAAGATAGCGCTGTCCGGGCACTGGCCGGAAGCGGACGGGAGTGACAGCTTGCATGCGCCGGCGGCGGATGGAGCAGGAAAGAGCCGGATGATACAGGCTGCAGTGCGGCTGCCCGCAAGGTCCTGCGGAAGCGAGCAGCGGGCGTACCGGTACATGCGGGCGGCAGGGCGGCACAGGAAGCGGTCAGAGCAGGCGGGAGGTGCAGATGGAGAAAGACAAATTGCTGCGGGAGGCGGAGGCACTGGGCCCGCATCTGACAGAACTGCGGGAGGCGTTTCACCGCCATCCCGAACTTTCCGGGGAGGAGAAGCAGACATCCGAACGGATTGTGCAGGAACTGGAAGAGATCGGTGCCTTTCGCATCCGGGATCACGTGGCGGGATACGGCGTTATTGCGGATCTGGATCCGGCGCCGGGATCCGCGGATCACGGCCGGGGAGAGGCACTGCACCGGATTCTGCTTCGCGCCGATATGGATGCCCTGCCGATCGAGGAAAAAACCGGCCTGCCCTTTGCCTCCCGGGAGCCGGGCAGAATGCATGCCTGCGGCCATGACATGCACATGACATTTCTCCTGGGAGCCGCGCATCTTCTGGCAGCACACCGGGCGGAACTGACACGTCCGGTGCGCCTGATCTTTCAGCCGCGGGAGGAACAGGCGCCGGGAGGCGGATCGCGCGATATGATCGCCGCCGGCTGCCTGGACGGGGTGGATGCGGCCTTCGGCCTGCATGTGTGGCCTAACCTTCCCGCGGGGACCATCGGCTGCCGGGAAGGCGCGCAGATGGCGGCCTCGGACCGCTTTTCCGTGGAGATTGAGGGCGAAACCTCCCACGGGGCGGCGCCGGACCAGGGGCGCGACGCGGTGCTGGCGGGCTCTCTCTTTGTGACCGCCGCACAGCAGATCGTCTCCCGGAATACCGATCCGCAGAATGCCCTGGTGGTCTCCATCGGCGTGTTCCGCGGCGGGGAGCGCTATAACGTGATTGCGTCCGGCGCCCATCTTGAGGGAACCGTCCGCGCGCTGAGCGATGCGGCCGCAGGTCTTGCACAGAAGCGCCTGCAGGAGGTGCTGGACGGTGTCTGCGCGGCCTGCGGATGCAGGGGAACGCTGACGTACCACAAGGGATACGCGGCGACGGAAAATGACGGCGCGATGGCGCATTTTGTGCTGCGGGAGGCGGAGGCGCTCTTCGGGCGTGCGCGCGCGGTCTCTGTGCCGGCCTCAGGGATGACGGCGGAGGATTTCGGGTTTTATCTGAAGCGGGTGCCGGGTGCCTTTTTCTGGCTGGGCACGGCGGAGCCGGGTGCGCCGGTGTATCCGCTGCACAGCGCCCGTTTTCAGGGGAACAGCCGGGTGCTCCCGGACGGTGCGGCATTGTTCACGGCCATCGCGATGGATTTTGAAACCGGGGGAAGCTGCCGGCGGGACGGACAGCAATTCCCGGAAAAAGAATGAACCAGGAAGAGGGAAAGAATCATGCTGATTGAAATGCTGAAAGAGGGGACATCCCCGTATATGGCGTCGAGATGGATTCGCGGGAAGCTGGAGAAGGCCTCGTACACCTGCCTTTCGATGACAGAGGCGTGGAATCTGCAGGAGGGCGGGAAGTATCTTCTGGATCTGGATGCCACGGTCATTGCCTTCCGCATGCCGGAAGAACGGACCGGAATGACGGCGGCGTGCGGAGCACCGGCGGTGCGCATCACGGCGTCCCACACGGATTTCCCGGGACTGCGCATCAAGGCGGATCCGGATCTGCGGCTGGAGAGCTACGGGAGAATCAACACGGAAGTCTACGGCGGCGCAATCGACAGCACTTGGCTGGACCGGCCGCTGGGCGTCTCCGGCCTGGTGACGGTGGACGCGGGGGATCCCTTCCATCCGCAGCCGGTCTTCTACGACAGCCGCCGCCCGCTGTTTGTGATTCCACATCTGGCAATTCATATGGACCGGCAGATGAACCAGGGGCAGCCGGTGAACCGGCAGACCCAGCTGATCCCGCTGTTTACGACGGAGGCGGCCGGGGATGATTTCCGGAATTTCCTGGCATCTGAAATCGGCGTCCCCGATGCCGCGCAGATCCTTTCCTACGACCTGACGGTGTACAACTGCGACGAGCCGGCATTTTTCGGCCGGGAGGCGGACATCCTGTCGGCACCTCGCATTGACAACCTCTCGTCCGCAGCCGCCTGCCTGGAAACCATGCTGCGGGAGGATGGGGCGCGGTCCCTGGAAATCTCGGCATTCTTCAACCATGAGGAGATCGGGAGCACCACAAAGCAGGGTGCGCATTCCGCGCTCCTGCGCGATGTGATCAGCCGGATTTATCAGGCCGCCGGCTTTTCGGAGGAGGAGATGCTCCGCGCCGTGTACAGCGGGTTCCTGGTATCGGTGGATGTGGCGCATGCCCTGCACCCGAACTATCCGGAGAAGGCGGATCTGACCAGCCGGCCGGTCATGAACCACGGATTTGCGGTCAAGGAGGCATTCTCCCAGGCCTATGCGACGGATCCGAGGGGAATCGGCACGGTGGAGGCGATCTGCCGCGCACAGAAGATTCCCTGCCAGATTTACTTCAACCGCTCGGACATCCCCGGAGGACATACGCTGGGAGCGTTCATCGACTCGTCCCTTCCGATGCAGGCTGTGGATATCGGCATCCCGATTCTGGGAATGCACTCCGCCCGCGAGACCTGCGGGATCAAGGACTACGACGCCATGCGGGATTTTCTCGCGGCCTTCTATCGGGCATGACAGATCCAGCACAAATTTCAGAAGCCTTCGCGCATGAAAAAAGCCTTCCGCAGCAAAATTGCTGCGGAAGGCTTTTTCGAAGGCGTCGATGATGCAGGGATGTGCCGCACTGTATGAAACAGGAATCGTGCAGATCGGATGCGCTGTCTGTGCGCATCCGAACGGACACGTGGGGCCCCTGAAACCGGACATGGCCGGAAACATCTGCGTTACGGCGTGTAGTTTTCGTCCGCGGTCGCCGGATTCCAGACCTCGCCGTTCTTGAACGTGATGTAGTGGTAGATGTCGTAGCCGAGATAGCGGTATACGCCGTTTCCGCTGGTGTCCTCCACCAGCGTGCTGTTGACGTTGCAGTCCGACGCGATGTACAGCGTGCCGGTCATGGCACGGTAGCTGTCGGAATTCCACTGGGTCACCTCGGTTTCCGTCTCCACACCGGTCGTCGGATCGGTGACATAGACATGCTTGTAGGAGACTGCCGTGACCGCAGGGTGGGTTTCGACTTCCGCAGAGGCCTTCTGATTGACGCTGGCATCCGGCCCGTAGGTCGCCTTCGTATCATCCACGACGACATTGTAGAGCGGATCAGGGAAGCTGACGGAAGTAACCTCATAGGTAAAATCAACCCGTCTGGTCGGATCCGGATCGATGCCCCAGACGTTGCAAGTCAGCGTGTCGCCGTCCACCCACATCTCGATGTAGATCGGGTTGGCGAAATCATTGCGGAACTGCAGATCCGGGCCGCCGGCGGAAACCGCCGCATCGAGTGCGGGCGGCACATAGGTGACCAGCATGGAATGGGCGGAACGCTTGGTGATGGTGACTTCCGCCCGGATGAGCGCATTATACAGCGTGGTGGTCGTCTGGCAGACGCCGCCGCCGATGGCAGGCACCTGTTGGCCGTTTTCGTAGCCGGGAGCCACCAGATACCCGTTGTCCTCCGTCTGTGCCCCGTACAGATCCAGCGCCGAGGTGGACTGACCGGGGTACAGAATCGTTCCGTTGACGCGGGACGCGGAGAGTGTGATGTTGTGTACGCGGTTATCGATGCCCAGGTTATTGGTGGAGTAGGAACCCAGCGGCGTGGCGGAAAATGCGAAATTCGCACTGGTATACTGCGGGGTCAGGGTCGTGTACGGCAGATCGTAGGTCAGTGTGTCGGTATTGCTCCAGTCACTGATGAGCGACGTGAGTTCCGTCGTGATCGCATCCGCGTCAAAGGACTGGCCGTAGACCTCCGGGATGACCTGAAACCCGTCGGCGGTCCGGGTGACGGATGCATTGGTCGGCGCTGCGTAGTAGTAATTGGCCAGACCGGTGATGGTCTGCTGCAGCGTGGCCTGGTCGAAGGTCAGGTTCAGATCCAGATTCACCGGGCTGTTTTCCAGGTCCTTCTGCATTTTGTACTGTTCGATGAAATCGCCCGAGGTGATATACTGCGTCAGCGTGTCCTTGACCTCCGGATTGGCCAGCGTCACGCCGAAGCTCGCCCCGTTGTAGTTGTAGACATCGGAGTTGAATACCGTGAGGTTGATGGCCCGGTTCTGACGGGCGGCCACGTAATTGTCAATCCAGGCGTCCGCCTCGGCCAGGGTCATTCCCTCCAGACTCTGTCCCGCCACGGAGATTCCCGGCAGAAACACCGGATCCCCGTCGGTGCGGATATTCATGTCATATTCCTTGGTGCCGGACTGCGTCACCGGCGCATCGTCCGCCAGGGTGCGGACCGACGCAAGGACGGACACACCGGCCAGAATCGAAAACCCTGTAAACAGGGGAACGAAGAATTTGGGAAACTTCATATGTATAACTCCTTCCTGAATCCATCCAGAGGATAGCATAAATGCCCGGAAAATCACAGGGGAGGATCCTTACAAAATCCTTACTCTTTGCCGTGCGGGCGCCGGCCGGCGATAGACTTTGCGGAAAATCCTGAGTATACTTGCTGCAGCAGGGGATTCCGGAAGCCTCTCCGCGTGCGGAGAGAAGAGAAGCCTGCCCGGTTCGCAGAACGGGCCGGCAGTCTGAAGTCTCACTGCGGGGAGAAGGGCGGCCGTGCGGTGACCGGCGGCGGTTCCTGCATACCGTTCATACGTGCGGTACAGAGGGAGGGCAGTCATGCCGGAACACATTACAACATACAGCGGCCAGTGGTTTGATCCGACGGCGCCGGATCCGGCGGCGATTCATATCGAGGATATTGCGCACGCGCTCCCCCTCATCTGCCGGGGAAACGGCCATGTCCACCGGTTTTTCTCGGTGGGAAGACACTGCATCTTCTGCGCCCGGGAGGCGGAGGCCAGAGGCGCCTCCGACCGGGTGGTGCTGGCCTGCCTGCTGCATGACGCCAGCGAGTGCTACCTGTCCGATGTGCCGAGGCCGTTCAAGAAACAGCTCCCGGGATACCGGGAAGCGGAGGACCGCCTCCTGAACATGATCTATACAAAATATCTCGGCAGCGGGCTGACGGCGGAAGAGGAGCGGCAGCTGAAGGAAATCGACGACGATCTTCTCTGGTACGATCTGACATATCTTCTGAACGAGAAGGAAACGCGGCCGCAGCCGCAGATGCACATCGAGATTTCCTATGACTGGGTGCCTTTCGAGCAGGTGACGGAGGAATATCTCCGGCTCTTCCGGATTTTTTCTGCCAGGCTGCACGGGAAAGGGGAGGTTTCCGAATGATCCGTGATTTTCTTCCTTGGAAAGAGCAGGTGTATGAATAATCTTCTGTTTTCTCTGAATGCGACCCTGCCGGTTTTTCTGCTGATGATGATCGGCTGGGGCTTTCACAGGATTCACGTGATCAGCGACCGGTTCGCGTCGGATATGAATACCTTTGTGTTTCGGATTGCACTGCCGGTCAGCCTGTTCACCGAGCTGTACAACGTCGATTTCTTCCGGGTATGGGATACCCGTTTCGTCCTGTTCTGCTTTCTGGCGACGCTGGCCTCCGCGGGAATCGCGGGGCTGGCCGCACGGTTCCTGAGAGACCGCAGCCAGCGCGGCGAATTCATCCAGGGTGCATACCGAAGCAGTGCTTCCCTGCTGGGGATGGCTTACATTGAGCTGCTGTACGGCCATGTCACCTTCGGATCCCTGATGATGGTCGGATGCGTTCCGCTCTATAACGTTCTGGCGGTGATTGTGCTGACCATGCCGGAGAAGGACGGAAAGCGCCTGACGGATGCCGGCGATGCCGGCACACAGGCAGGGCAGCCTGCATCCGCGGTGAGAAACCTGCGGAATCAGGGAAACGCGAAAAACACGGAGGCCCCTGCCGCGGCGGTGAAACCGGCGCGGGTTCGGAAACTTCTCGTGGGGATGATCACGAACCCGATCATTCTCGGCATTCTGATCGGATTTCTGTGGGCCCTTCTGCGGATTCCCCTGCCTGAATTTGCCGTGACTACGCTGACGTTTCTCGGGCGCACGGCCACGCCGCTGGGGCTTCTGGCCATGGGCGCCTCGCTGGATTTCGGAAAGATGTTTCACGACATCCGTCCAGCGCTGGCTGCTTCCTTCCTGAAGCTGATCGGCTTTGGCATGCTGTTCCTCCCGATGGCGGCGGCACTCGGATTCCGGGAGGAAAAACTGGCCGCGGTGCTGATCATGCTGTGCTCCGCCTCTACGGTGGCGGGCTATGTGATGGCAAAGAACATGGGGCATGAGGGCACCCTCTCGGCATCGGTTGTTATGATCACCACCTTCTTTTCCTCGTTCACTCTGACACTGTGGATCACGATTCTGCGCGGAATGGGGCTTCTCTGAACCTTTTCTGCTGCGGGGAACGATCCCGGAGAATACCGGTGGAGGCCGTGAAACATGCATTCATCCTTTTATCTGTCGTATCTTCTGATTGCGGCCAATGCGATTGTCTTTATCGCCGAAACCGTCTCGGGCGGGAGCACCGACAGCCGGACGGCCATCCGCTTCGGCGCGCAGACGACAGCGCTTGTGAAAGAGGGACAGTGGTACCGGCTGTTCACCTCGATGTTCGTGCATTTCGGCTATCTGCACATCGTCTGCAACATGTATGCGCTGTACAGCCTGGGGCCGACAGTGGAGAATCTGTACAACCCCTGGATCTTCCTTCTGATCTATCTGGGGTCGGGGCTGTGCGGCAATCTCCTGACGATGACGGCGGAGCTTCGCACGGGGCGCTATGCGGTGTCTGCAGGCGCGTCCGGTGCGATTTTCGGACTGTTCGGGACGTTCCTGGCGCTTCTGGTCTTTCCGGAGACCCGGGGGATCATCAATGCGCAGAGCGTGTTTTCCACGCTGGCTGTGAACCTCGTCTACAGCATTGTGAATCGGAGGATCAATCTCTGGGCGCATTTGGGCGGACTCGCGGCAGGAACCGTGCTGACACTGATCGTCACAGCAGGGATCCTTTACCTCTGACAGCTTTCCCAAATGCAACCCTGGAACTCCTGAGACCGCGCATTTTCCCGCGCATGGCGCTTGCAGGGGCCGCGGAAACTGTGTGTGCCGGAAAATGGTGCGCGAATCGGCAGAATATTGTATATTACAGGCAGAAACGGTGCGCAGATGCGCGCATGCGGTGTATTCCGGAAGGAGGAAAAAATGATTCGGGATCTCGTGGAAAAATCAAGAAGCTATCGCGGATATGACGAAGGGGTCCGCCTGACCAGAGAGCAGCTGGAGGGATTTGTGGACTGTGCACGGCTGTGCCCGTCCAGCATCAACAGGCAGCCGCTGAAATACTATCTTGCGTGGGAGCCGGAGAAGGTGTCGCTGATCCAGGGATTTACCAAATGGGCGGCCGCGCTTCCGAACATGACGCTTCCGCATCCGGGCAAGTGCCCGACTGCGTTTATTGTGGTCTGCCAGGATACGTCCATTGACGCGGACCCGCAGCGCTATCAGAGGGATGTGGGAATTGTCGCGCAGACCATTCTGCTGGCAGCCGTCGAGCAGGGATACGGCGGCTGCATGATCGGAAACTTCCGGGGCGGTCCGCTGCGGGAGGCACTGCAGCTGCCGGATGCCATCCGGCCCATGCTGGTCATTGCGCTGGGAAAGCCGGACGAAAAGGTTGTGCTGACCGAAGTGTCCGCGGACGGGGACACCGGCTATTACCGCGATGAAAACGATGTGCACTATGTGCCGAAGAGAACGCTGGCGGAGGAACTGCTGAACTGATCGCCGGCGGATTTCGGGTTTCTGACGCACTCCTGACCCCAAAAAGGAGCCGGCCGGAGGAAATAAAAGAATCCTCCGGCCGGCTCCTTCTCTGTTTCCGTATGCTTTCTCCGGGCTTCGTGTCCTTTCGACCGCACGGGTGCCCGGCAGGGATCCTGTCAGCACTGTGATTTCCGGTGTGCAGGCTTCTTTGCAGCCCCGCCGGACCTCACCCGCTCAGCCGGCCGTGAAATACGAAGTGCCCGGGCAGAAGATCCAGGACGCCCTTCTCGCCGCTGACCTTGCGTACGCCCCGCTGGGATCCGTCGGTCAGTGCCAGATCCGTCAGGTTGTCCGGAATCCGCAGGCGGGCCGTGGTACTGCAGGGAATCACAAACGTCAGGGAGACGCGGCCGCTGTCCGGATCCGCATTCCATGCGGATTGCACGACGCCGCGGACGGTGTGGAGGCTTGCGGATACGGCCGTCAGCCCGCCGCCGATGTGCGGCGCGAGAAGGATCCGGCGGTAGCCGGCCTCCCCCTTCTGGTCGGAGCTCCGGATGCCGGCCGCGGTCTGATAGAGCCACTGTCCTACCGATCCGTAGGCATAGTGATTGAAGGAGTTCATGGAAACGTCGCCGAACGTTCCGGTCTCCGCATTGTAGGAATTCCACCGCTCCCAGATGGTGGTCGCGCCGCTGCGCACGCTGTACAGCCAGCCGGGGCAGTCTTTCTGCAGCAGGAGCGACCAGGCTGTATCGGTCTGCCCGGCTTTTGTGAGGGCAGGGAGCAGATGGCTGATCCCCTGGAATCCGCAGGTGAGTTTTCCGCCGCGGTCCGCGATGGTGCGCGCGAAATACCGGGCGGTCTCCGCCATGGTCTCCTCCGGCATCAGATCAAAGTCGATGGCCAGCGCGTATGTGGTTTGGCTGGGGCGGTGTGCGGGACTCTCCTCTTGATACAGGGTCTCCCGCACGGGCGTTCCGTCGGCATTGACGGCCGTGGAGGCGGGATCGCCGTGGTAGCAGAGGGAGCCGTCCGGACGCACGTATGCGTCCCGGAACGCCTGCCGGATCTGCGCGAAACGGTTCTGGTAGAACGCGGCATCCTCCGTTTTCCCGAGGACCGCCGCAGTCTTTGCCAGCAGTGCCGCGGAGTAAGCGGCATAGGCGGTCGCGCAAAAAACGCCGGGCGTGGAAGGGTCAAAGCTCAGGTGATCCGCGCGGGTCGGCGGGATCTGAAGCCAGGGCTCCCGGGCGCAGCCCGGGGCCAGCGCGGTCTCCGTGTCCTGCGCCGCCGGTGTCTGCTGCTCTTGTGCGAGCACGGCAGCCGTCTGCCTTCCGTCCCAGCGGTTTTCCGGCCGCGCCTGGCAGTCCACCCAGGCCTTCATGCATGCGTAGTTTTCCCGCAGGATCTGTTCATCCCCGTACGCCTTGTAGATTTCCCAGGGGAAGATCACGGCCGCGTCCGCCCAGGCGCCGCAGGGGCGGGGGCGGTTGTCGCCGCCCAGAGGCGCAGTATCCGGCACGGCGCCGTCTCTGTTGTACATCAGCTGTGCGTCGCGGACATCCTGCATCCACTTGCGGGCAAACGCCTCCAGATCCATGTTGAAGGCCGCGGTCGGCGCGAAGATCTGCGCGTCCCCGGTCCAGCCCATGCGCTCATTGCGCTGGGGACAGTCGGTAAAGACCAGAAGGGAGTTGTCCCGCTGGCTCCACTGGATGTTGCTCTGCAATTGATTGACGAGGGGATCGGAGCAGACAAAGGATCCGGTCACCTCCGGCGTATTCGTGAGCGCCGCGGCCTCCAGCCCGATCAGGAAAGAGTCGTCGGCAAGGAGCGCGCCGTCGCCGGTGATCTCCACATACCGGAAGCCGTGGAAGGTGAAGCGGGGAAGGAATTCTTCGGCTTCCCCTGTGCCGGCCAGCGTGAAGATATCGGTGCAGTTGGCGGAGCGCAGGTTCTCCGTGTAGATCTGCCCGTCCGGGTAGCACATCTCGGCGTAGCGGATGCGCAGGGACATTCCGCGGGGTCCCGCTGCGCGGAGCCGGATGACGCCGGTGATGTTCTGGCCGAAGTCAAACACGAAATGTCCGTAGGGAATCTCGTGCCGCTCGACGGGGGTGAGGATTCTGTAAGCCCGGGCATAGGGCTCTTCCTGCGCGGAGAGCTCAAAAGGCTGCCGCGCGGCAAAGACGCCGTTGTCGGGAACCGGATCCTCCGGCCAGGGGAAGGTGCCGCAGGGAACCCAGCGGCGGTCATTGTACGAATCCCTGTCCCATCCGGCAGGTGCCAGCCCCGCGTCATACGTCTCGCCGTCCAGCACGTCCGAAGCCACCGACGGGCACAGATCCGTGAAGAACCAGTTCGGGCCGGAGACCAGTTCATCCTCGGTCCCGTCAGCGTAAGTGACGGTGAGCCGGCACAGGAAGCTGTTCTGCTCGCCGTACACGCTCGGGCCGGAATAGCCGCAGAATCCGGAATAATATCCCTTTCCAAGTTCGACCAGAAGCCGGTTGACGCCGGTCCGGATCAGGGAGGAGACGTCATAGGTCTGGTACTGGATGCGTCTGCGGTAGTCCGTGAACCCCGGGACAAAATAGACGCGGGCGTCCTCTGACGGACTCTCGGCGCCGAAAGCACTGCCGGTGCGCGCAGTCTCCGCGGCACTGTCCGCATCCGGAGCATCCGGGAGCGTGCAGCCGCCGCTTCGGGTATTCCGGACAAGGCAGACCGGTTCCCGGTTGAGTGAGAGATCATAGAACCCCCGTGCGGCCGCGTAGAGCCGTGCCTTTTTTACCGGTTTCCGCACGATGAATCCGGTGAGGAGCATCCCGGACGGCGCCGGGCTGACGAGGGAAAAGCGATGGCTGACGGTCAGTTCCCCGCGGCGCACGGTTCCCAGCGCATACAGGATTCCCGGCGTGTGGCTGAAATCCTCGTCCTGCAGTACGATGTCCCGGTCCGGCAGGGTGACAAGAAGCCTTCGGACGCGGATTTCCGAATTCGGCTGGCGGAATCCGATCTTCATCAGCGCGGATTTTCGCGGTGCAAAGACGCCGGCTTCCGGCATCAGGTCGGGAACCCGCAGGAGCACTGTGTGGTGATTGATGCTCATCGAGACTTCCCGCCCGCGGACAGTGATCCGCACGGACATCCAGTGGTTCGACTCCGCAGCGGGCAGCGCGTCCGGTGGAATCTCATATCCGTCCGGGTTTCCGAGGGTGATGGCCGAGGGGAAATTCCCGTCGGCAAACCGGCCGTTCCGGGAATTGTCGCAGAACTCGCGGATCAGGATGTTGCGGTCGGACGGGGAAATGCCGAATTCGACAAAATTGTCCTTGTCCCGGGCGGCGAGCACAATACCGATGCCGTTCCCTTCGGTCAGGCAGACTTCTGTCTCGATCCGGTAGCAGGTGCAGGCCGCCGGATTGACACTGCGGTACGGCGCGCCGATCCACTGTGCGCCGTCCCAGACGGAGGAGCCGGTGCCGCCCAGACCGGTTTCGAAGGAAGCCGCGGCGCTGGTAAAGGAACGGCCGGTGTTGGTGATGCCGGCCACTTTCCAGTAATAGACGGTGCGGGGCTGCAGCACGGGCCCCTGGTAGCGCAGGGACATCTCGGCATTGGTTTTTGTACCGCTGTCCCAGAACGGATTCAGAAACTCCTGATCCCGCGCGACAATCACCTGGCAGGCGGCCTGGCGGATGCCGTTTGTGTCGGTCTGGAGCTCCCAGCGAAAAAGAGGAGCCGGATGATCCAGCCCCATCGGATTTTCCAGCGCGTCTGTGCGGAGACGGACTGCTTTTGTATCAGACATAAGGAATTACCTCTCAGAATGCATCAGACATGACAAGGGCCGCGTCAGACTGCCTGCGCGGACCATCGCAGGAAAGTGTAAAACGAATACAGGGTACTGTCAAGATTTCTGCAGAAGAAGGAAAAGTTGGAAGAAAAGCAGGCATGAAAGAAAGAAGAAAAGGGCCCCGGTTACCGCATTCCGGGGCCCTTCTGAGGGAGTTATGAGTATGGATCAGAAGGCTGCTTCCTTCTGATATTTTCAGTCTAGCATGGAATTCTTAACAAAAAATGAATTCCGTCGAAATTTTTCGCTAAATAACGGAGCACAGGATGCGGCGTCACTGCGTATGGTCTCTCCGGTAGGCCGTGGGCGTCTGCCCGGTCTGCCGGCGGAAGGCGGCACTGAAGACACTGGCGGAGGAAAAGCCGGTTTCATAGCAGATGTCGCTGACGGACAGGCTGGTGCTTTCCAGAAGATACATGCCCACATGGATCCGATAGCTCAGCACGTACGCGTGCGGGGTCATCCCCGTCTCATTCTTGAAAACCCGGATGAAGTGATAGGGGCTCATCATCGCGACGCGGGCCAGTTCGTCAATGGAGACTTCCTCCCGGATATGTTCCTGGATATATCCCTTCACATCCTCGATGACCGATTCCTTCTGGACGGCCTGCACCTGTGCGGGGGTATAGAGAATCAGGCTGGTCAGGATATCATTCAGCCACTTGGAGAGCATGGCGTCGCGGACAGGCTGTTTTGCGGCAAACATCTGGTAGATTTTTGCCATTTTGTTCAGCACCGGGAGAGACTGGTCGATGGAAAAGGTGTTTCCCAGGCCGGAGACGGCCATTTCGTACAGCTTCCGGGCGGTGATCCCGTCAAAGTGAATCCACAGCGCTTCCCAGCCGACGGCGGAGGAGTATGCGTGCGGCTGATAGCAGTCGATCAGGACAAAGGTGTCCCGGTTGACGGTGATGGTTCGGTTCTGGAATTCCAGCGACAGCGATCCCTCCAGAACGTACATCAGAAGAAAGCTGTCAAAGTGCGCCCGGCGCTGGCTGTAGCCGGGCAGATATCGGAAATGACCGAGGTGCGTCGGATACAGAAATACGCTCCTGGCATCGGCGGACGGTGTATTGATGAAGTAATCGGAATTCCTGTCGATGTTTTTTTCCAGTGATTTCATAATGATGATTGATCACAGCTGCCGCGGGAGGCAGCTGCATTTGTCGTGGCGGATGATGATTGCGGTATCGTCTGCAATGATTATAACATTCCGGGCAACCCGTTCTGGCTTTCCTTCCGGGCGGCCGGTCGGACTTCAGGCCATATAGACGCAGTGCTTCTCCGCCGGGCAGGAAATCCCTTCGGCTTTATCAGACCCAAAGAGGAAGGTCCGCGGTTTCAGCCGCAGGAGGGATGCCGGAGGCGGCACGAGTGCTTCAAAAGGCCGGCAGAGGAGGGCCGGATGTGCTATAATGCCGGCAGTGCCGGAGACTGCGGCCGGAGAGCGGACCGCGGTGAAATGTGGAGACGGCAGAGGAGGAGACAGAGAATGGCGGAACTCAGAAAGAGAAAAGACATGGATCCCGCATATACATGGGATCTTTCCACCCTGTATCAGGACGATCAGGCCTGGGAAAAGGATTTAACGTCGCTGGACGAAGAGGCGGACCGGACGGCGGCATTTCAGGGCCGGCTGAAGGATGCAGCTTCCATCCGGGCGTACCTGGATGCAGTGACCGCGCTTGACCGCAGAGTCAGCAACCTGTATGTCTACGCATCCTGCCGTCATGACGAAGATACCGCGGAGAATGATGCCAAGACTCTTCTGGCAAAGATCAGCGCAAAATACGCGGAAGTGATGGCAAAGATTTCCTTTGCCGAGCCGGAGATCCTTTCCCTTCCGGCGGAAACGCTGAGAAGCGTGACGGAGGACCCGCAGATTGCGCCGTACCGCTTCACCATGCAGAAACTACTGGAGGAAAAGCCGCACATCCTGAGCGCGGAGAACGAGAAGCTTCTCGCCTCGTTCAGCGAGGTGCTCTCCAACCCGGCGCAGACGGCGAGTGCCCTGCAGGACACGGACCTGCGCTTTGCCGACGCGAAGGACAGCCGGGGAGAAAGTGTCCCGGTGAATGAGTCCGGATACATTCTGCTCCAGCAGTCCGGCGACAGGACCCTGCGGGAGAGCTCCTTCCGCTCCTTCTACCAGGGCTACCGGGAACACATCAATACCTTTGCCTCGACCTACAGCGGCGCGGTGAAGGGCGCGGTGGCGGAGGCGCGGGCGCGCCATTATTCCTCCAGCCGGGCGATGGCCATGGCGGAGGAAAATGTGCCGGAGGAGGTCTACGACAACCTGGTCGCCACGGTCCGGAAGCACATGCCGGCGATGTACCGTTATGTCGCACTGCGCAAAAAGATCCTCGGCCTCAGCGACCTGCACTATTATGATGTATATACTCCGCTCACGCAGGGAATCGACCACACCTGGACCTATGAGGAAGCGCAGAAGCTGATTCTGGATGCGCTGGAGCCGCTGGGAAAAACCTATACGGATACCGTGCGCAGCGCATTTGCCAGCCGGTGGATTGATGTCTATCCGAATCAGAACAAGGCGGGCGGCGCGTATTCCGGCGGAACCTATGATTCCAACCCCTTCATCCTGACCAATTTCACGGGCGACTACAATTCGGTTTCGACGGTTGCCCACGAGATGGGGCACTCGATGCATACCTGGCTGTCCAGACAGGCGCAGCCGCCGCAGTACGCGAATTATACGCTCTTTGTGGCGGAGGTGGCCTCCACGGTCAATGAAAACCTGCTGGTGGAAAACCTGCTGAAACAGACGAAAGATCCGGCAGACCGGCTGTTCCTCCTGAATCAGTATCTGGAGGGATTCAAGGGGACCGTGTACCGCCAGACCATGTTTGCGGAATTTGAGCGCGATGCCCACAAGCTGGCGGAGGAGGGCGGTGCCCTGACGCCGGCGGCGCTGAACGGAATCTATGAGCGCCTGGTGCGGGACTACTTCGGCCCGGAGATGGTGATGGATGATGAGGTGGCGTATGAGTGGGCGAGAATCCCGCACTTCTACCGCCCGTTCTATGTCTACAAGTATGCGACCAGCTACAGCGCCGCGGTGGCGATCGAGGAGAAAATCCTGCACGACGGTGATGCGGCGGTAAAGCCCTACCTGGAATTCCTGTCCATGGGCGGTTCGGATTATCCGCTGGTGGAGCTGGCGCACGGCGGCGTGGATATGAGAACGCCGGAGCCGGTGGACCTGGCGCTGCAGAAGTTTGAGCGGATTCTGGACGAGGCGGAAGCACTGGCGGATCAGATCAAGGCGCAGTAAGCCCCTTTTCCCCGTCCTGCCTGCGGTACTTTGCAGATCCGGTCCGGGCACGGTGAGTGAGGCGGCTTCTCCCGCTCTGCCTGCGGCAGCCCGGGAGGGGAAGGCAAACCGGGAGTGCTCCCGGCTGAAAACGAATCAAAATCACCGCGCGATCTTTCCGATCGCGCGGTGATTTTTTGTCTTTGCGTAAGGGAGCAGTTGATGTTGCGCCGGTCTGTTCGGGCGGGACAGCGCGGAATAACGCGCCAGCCCGTTCTCCCGCCGGCGGATTGCCGGTGCCGGATCAGAGGCCGAAATAGGAGTCGATGCCGTTGGCGAGGCCCTGCACCATCCGTGCCTGGACGGCTGGATCCTCCATCGCCTGATCCTCCGTCGGGTTGCTCATGAATCCCATCTCCGCGATGGTGACCGGGATCTGGCACCAGTTAATGCCGGTCATGGTGTCGTCCTGCAGCATGCCGCGGTTGGTAAAGCCGGTTGCCGCGCAGTAGCTGGTGAGCATGGTGTTGGCCAGCGTGTTGCTGGCGGCGATCAGGTCAGCGCTCATGTAGGGGTTGGCCGGGGACGGCGCGTAGAACTGCGCGCCGGAGACCGTGGGATCGTTGCTGCTGTTGGCATGGATGCGGACAAAAATCTCGGCGCCGCTGCTGTTGGCAACCTGTGCGCGCTCGGCGTTGCTCAGCGGGCAGTCATTGGTGGTGCGGATCATCACCACCTGATAGCCGCGGTTCGTGAGCTCCGTCTGCAGCTGCAGGGAGATGGCCAGATTCAGGTCCCGCTCCGCGACGCCGGTGGCGACGCCGGAGGTTCCGGTCGTCAGCTTGGCCTTCATGACGGTGGAGCCGGGACCGTTGGGTTCGGTGTCGGAGATGCCGTGTGCCTGATGGCCCGCGTCAAGGCATACGATGTGACCGTTGGCGCTCGAGGCCGGCGCGGCTGTGGTAACAGCCGCCGAAGCAGCCGCCGCGGCTGTCGTTGCGGCCGCCTCATCGGCTGCACTGCTGCCATCGGCGCGGCTCTTGCTGAGCGTATTGGCCAGGTAAGCGCTGTTGACATACCCTTCGCCGGCGGTGCCGTCGTCGTTCTGGAAGGAGACGCGCACCCACGGGTCAATCTCCGGATTGGTCTCCAGAATCAGTACCTCAAAGCTGCGGTAGATCCTGGCCACAACCTCGCCGTCCGTGGAAGGTGTCGAGCGCACATTCAGCGTGTCCGTGCTGACGTACCAGTGCTGGCCGACGTCCATCGTGGCGCCGGATTCTTCGGTGGATTCCGATGCGGAGGTTTCTTCCTCCGAAGTGTCTTCCTCAGACACGGGTTCTTCCGTGACCGCATCCTCGGACACCGGTTCCTCCGTGAGAGGTTCCGCCGTTGTCGTGGGCGCGGCAGTCGTCTCTGCCGCGGAGGTCACGGTCGGCACGACGGGTTCTTCCGAAGTTGGGTGATAGCAGCCGGCAAGCAGAAAGACGGCGGCTGCAGAAATGGCAAGACCCTGCAGAAATCTTCTTTTTTTCATGTTTTCCCTCTGATCTTTCCTGATCCATCGTCGGTCGGTGCGGGCTCCGGTGAACACAGCCATGCCTGCACGGTACCTTTGCCGGAAACTTCCGGCGTGCTGTACCGGTTCCCGTCTGTCCGGAAATCGGCGCGGCTGTCTGTGTTCCCTTTTTACCGTGCCGCATGGATCGCGCGCACCGCAAACGGCGTGCGCTGTGCCCTTCGGCACCGTTCCATGCGGCCGCCCGGCAGTCATTCCATATCATAAAGTATAGCCGGAACCGCCGGAGAACACAAGAATGCCGGCGCATTTGAAAGAAAACCGTAAGAACCCGCCAAAAGTTTTTCCGGCCCGTTCCGGTCCGGAACCCGCGATGGTATAATGATTCCGGTCGTTTCCGATTTTATCGTGGAGGGCAGAGATGTCAGAAGATTATGATAAGGCCAGAAAACTTGGCCAGAGAAGTTATTCGAAATGCCTGCTGGAAGGGAAGTATCCCTATCTGCAGGTGCTGGATGAGATCCTTTCGCAGACCGAAACCACAGCGGAAATCCGGCTGGGACTGCAGCAGATTCCGGCGGACCTGATTGTCGGAACCCTCACGGCAGGGCGCCGCACGGCGTTTGCGCCGAACTACATGCCGCTCCTCTCGCCGCAGTCCGAGTTTGCCTACAAATGGAGTAAACTCTGTGAAGTCCACATGACAGAGGGGATCCGCGATCCGATCAAGTGCTATGAATTCATGAACCGCTACTATGTGGAAGAGGGCAACAAGCGGGTCAGCGTGCTGAAATACTGCGATGCGGTCACGATTTCCGGCAATGTGACGCGGATTATCCCGCGGCGGACCGATGACCCGGAAAACATCGCCTATTTCGAGTTCCTGGATTTTTACCGCAAGTCGAAGGTCAACTATATCGTTTTCCGCAAGCCGGGGTGTTATGCCCGTCTGGAGAAGCTGATCGGAAAGGATCAGGGCGACCTGTATACGGAGGAGGAGCTGACCGATCTGCGCTCGGCCTATGTGCGGTTTGAGGGCGCGTATCATGATATCTACAAGGATGATCCGCCGATTCCGGTTTCGGAGGGGCTCCTCGTCTATCTGTCCATGTTTTCCTATGCGGAGCTCAAGGCGGCGATGCCGGCAAAGCTCCGGGAGGACATCGGGCGGATCAGCAAGGAAATTTCCCTGAAGGGAAAGGAACACCAGACGGAGATCGTGACGGAGCCGACGCCGGAGGCCCCGAAGAAGAGTATCATTGCCCGCCTGTTCACCGGGGACAGCACGGCGCGGAAGCTGAAGATCGCGTTCCTGCACGAGAAGAGCAAGGAAACCTCCGGATGGACCTACAGTCATGAGCTGGGCCGGATGTATCTGGAAGAACAGTTCCCCGGCCAGGTCGAGACGGTCTGCCGGGAAAATCTGGAGCCGGGCGAATCGCTGGAGCGCGCGTTTGAGGAATCCTTTGCGGAGGGGTGCGACGTGATCTTCACCACGACCCCGCAGTTTTTGGACATGAGTATCCGGGAGGCCGTGAAGCATCCGGAGGTCCGGATCCTGAACTGCTCGGTCAATGCCCACAACAATACGGTGCGGACCTATTACGCCAGACTCTACGAGGCCAAGCTTCTCTCCGGCATGATTGCAGGCGCGATGAGCCCGGACGGAAAGATCGGCTACATCGCGGATTATCCGATCAACGGCATGATCGCCAACATCAACGCGTTCGCCTACGGCGCGCAGATGACGAATCCGCGGGCCAGAATCTATCTGGAGTGGAGCAGCACCGCATCGCAGGAAGAGATCCGGCAGCGGTTCCAGGAAAACGGCGTGCACATTGTGTCAGGACCGGAGATGGTCAACCTGAAATCCGGTTCGCGCCAGTTCGGCCTGGTGGATATGCTCGACTGGAGCGGAAAGACGGAAAACCTTGCCATGCCGGTCTGGCACTGGGGAGAAATGTACCATCGCCTG
Organism: uncultured Lachnospiraceae bacterium; assembly: GCA_900315495.1. Taxonomy (GTDB): domain Bacteria; phylum Bacillota; class Clostridia; order Lachnospirales; family Lachnospiraceae; genus Anthropogastromicrobium. The sequence continues at coordinate 3,619 of OMZJ01000064.1, read as the reverse complement.
ACTCGTTCGATTCTGGACGGAACCTTTGATACCGACGATCCGGACGGCCTGGCACTCGGATACTGGTGGGGCATGTCCGCCGGCGCGATCGAGCTGATCTGCTCGGAGCATGTTCCGCAGGAGGTCAGCCGGCTGGTGGAGCTGGTCCGCCAGGACATTGTCTCCGGCGCCTTCCGCCCCTTTGCGGGAACGCTCCACACGCAGAACGGGGAGATTCATCAGGAAGAAAACGAAGCGCTTCCGCCGGAGCAGATCATCAAAATGGACTGGCTGGCCGACAACGTGATCGGCAGCTTCCCGAAGGCGAAGGACCTCAGCACCGAGGCCAGAAACGTGGTGAAGGTGCAGGGTGCGGCACCGGTGGAAAAGGAAGTGCAGAAGGATGCCAAGGTGAAGGCAGCGGCGAAGACGGAGGCGCAGGAAGCGGCCATGGCGGAACAGTCTGCCGGAAGCGCCGGTCTGTCCCCGGAGGACGCCGGCGCGCTTGCATCCGCAGATGACGGCGAGACGGCCGCGATCTACCGGGAGGCGGGTACGGCACCGGCAGATAACGAAAAACCGGCGGACGGTGAAAGACCGGCAGATGACCCGGAGCCGGCGGCGGACTGCCGGGAGCCGGACACGGCGTCTGCGGCACCGGCAGAGGGCGGAGACAGAGGCCAGGATGAATCATGAGGATTATGGTGATTGCGGATGAGGAATCCAAGAGCCTCTGGGATTACTTCGACAAATCCAAGCTGGAGGGAATTGACCTGATTATCTCCTGCGGGGATCTGAATCCGAGGTATCTTTCGTTCCTGGCGACGTTTACGGCTGCGCCGGTTCTCTACGTCCACGGGAATCACGACACGAACTATGATATCATCCCGCCGGAGGGCTGTATCTGCATTGACGACCGTGTGTATGATTTCCGCGGACTGCGGATTCTGGGACTGGGCGGTTCCATGCGCTACAAGGAAGGCCCGTACATGTATACGGAGAAGGAGATGCAGAAGAGAGTCCGGAAACTCCGCTTCAAACTGCGCAGCACAGGGGGATTTGACATCCTTGTGGCGCATTCCCCGGTGTACCATATCGGCGACGGAGAGGATCTGCCGCACCGGGGATTCCAGGCCTTTCTCGGCCTGATGGACCAGTATCAGCCGATGTATCTGGTACACGGGCACATGCATGCAACCTACGGCGGAAATTATGAACGGACTGCGTCCTATGGAAATACAAAAATCGTCAATGCCTATGAAAAGTACATCATAGACATTGACGACGATCTGATCACCACCGGACGGGAAAGGGAAAAGCTGGTGAAAAAGGGCGCCGGGCTGGGGAAATTTCTCTGAGGAGGCACGGCCGGAAGAGCCGTAAAGACTGCCGCACAGCCCCGGCGGCTCCGGTATAGCCGGAGCCGGGATGCCTCCGGAGAAAATTGCAAAAACTGCCGCACAGCTTCGGCTGTGCGGCAGAACATCTGTGGCGCAGAATGGATGTCAGCGCCTTTTCTTCGAGGAGGTGCCGGGCGTGCCGGCTGTCTTCGCAGCCGCATCGACCGCGGAAGCCGGCTGTTCCGGGGCCGCATTGGGCTGCCCGGACGGCTCCGCGCCGTTTCGGTCTTCCTGTATCGGCAGGCGCGGCTTGAAGAGCCGCAGGCAGAAGCGGAAGAGGTAGATCAGAACGGGCACCGCGATGGTCAGGAAGATCGCAGACATCAGGACAGAGCGCGCAGCGGGACTGTCAATCAGGGAAGCGATGATGGCGATCGCGTACAGCGCGAGAATCAGCGCAATTCCCACACAGGCGGCAATGCGCTCCGCCCGGCTGTGGGCCGGGGCAGAAGAGGAATTTTCGCGGGTCTGATTTTGATACGGCGAGACGCCGCCTTTTTTGTTTTCACCGGCTTCCGGGTTGGAATGGGTCATAGGGGTCTCCTTTTTGCGTGCGGTATGGCCTGTGGGATCTGCAGATACAGCCGGGGGGACAGTCCGCACGGCGGGCTGTCCCCTCTTTCAAATCTGCGGTTATCGCGGGAACGGATCACCGGACTGTTCTGACTGCCGGTATCCGGGTCCCCCGTTCAGTTTGCGGCTTCCAGGCTGACAGAAGCCAGCTGCGGAGAGGCTGCGGAAGTGACGACGATGCCGAAGGACTGGGAGGAACCGGCCGGTATGACAGCGTTGAATCCGGTGGAAGCCAGAACCACACTGCCGTCAGAGCCGCCGGCCTCGCAGTTCCAGTAGTCATAGAGGGCGATATCGCCGTTCTGCCACGAGACGCGGATCCGCCAGCTGGAGAGATCGGCGGTGCCGCTGTTTGTCAGAACAAAGTCATACTGGCAGGAGGGCTGGCCGTAATAGCTCCCGTAGGTTTCGGTGACTGCGGCGGACAGGCCGCTGCCCAGGTCATAGGACATCTGCTGGGCCGCCTCGGCGGAGGGCGTAAATCCCGCCGAACCGGTGCCGGATGCCTGTGCCTGGCTTCGGGTATAGGTAAGCAGCCACGAGGCGGCGGCTGTCAGGTCATCGTCGGTCCAGCCCAGCGGGGATGCAGTCTGTGCCAAAAGGCCGGTGTCCGTGTCGTCGGTAAACAGGTATCCGGCGATGTACCCAACAGAGTACTGGTTGAAGAAATCCATCCACGCATTGCTGACCGAATCGGCCCCCGGATTCTGCTCCGGCTGGAAGGCCGCGGCAATCAGGGCCATACCGCCGGCGGAAGCCAGGGTGAGCTTCTGGATGGAACTCTCGGGCTCGCTGGAAGCGTCGACTGCGACCGCATAGAGGATGTTGCTGCGGTCAATCGGCTGCGACAGCGAGAGATCGGCGGCACCGATGCTGCCCGGGATGCCGGCGATCACAACCGCCTGAGGCGAAATGGTCCGGATGGTGTCGATGATGGCCGGCGCAAAACTGCGCATATCGTTCCAGGAGGGAAGACTGCTCCCGCAGATTTCATACAGCACACCGCTGTAGTCGGAGACAGCGGATGCGGCATTGGAAAAGAAGGCGGTCGCCGCGCTGCTCTCCGCGGCCGCGTCCCAGGGATCCGCGGTATACCAGTCAATGATCAGGTAAATGCCGGCACGGCTGCAGAGCGAGGCAGTCTGTGCGAGAAGTCCGTACAGGGAGGACGCATCCTCCCCGGAAGCCAGGACCGTCCGCTCGTCCTCGGTGGGCCGGACCCGCAGCGCGTTCATGCCCCAGCCGTCCCGCAGCGTCTCGACGGACGAATCCGTGAGCGTGGATGCCGACGCAATGCCATGTACCGTCACGCCCTTCAGCTGGAAGGCGTTTCCGTCGGAGTCTGTCAGGAAAGATCCGGAAACGGCAAGCGTGCCGTGGTCCGTGTAGGGCGTACTGCCGGTTTCCGCTGCCCGCGCAGAACTGCACGGCGACAAAATCAGACAAAAGACCAGCGCGGCAGCCGCCAGAACCGTCAGAAAAGAACTCTGTTTCATGTTTAACCTCTGGGTAAAATCCTATATAATGCATGGAGTGCCGGAACCGGTACCGGATGCAGAATGCGGGCATTGCGCCCTCATTTTCATCTGCATTATAACATACGGCGCAGTTGATGGAAGCCCGCGGCTTGGCAAATTGCTTACAATTTTCTTACAAAGCCGGAGCCG
>OMZJ01000027.1 GCA_900315495.1 uncultured Lachnospiraceae bacterium | reverse complement strand
CGATTACACGCAGACGCTGTATTATACCAGGTCCACGGATATTCAGACGCTTTCCTACTACATGCTGACGGTGATTCATTCGAGCCAGACAGCGGAGAACATGATGAGCAACCTCTCCACCGGTTCCGCCACCTCTTCCGTCCTGACTTCGATGTCCAGTCAGGCGAGCAATTACAAGACCATCGAGCTGGCCTGCATGGTCATTTCGTCGATTCCGCTGATCGTGGTCTATCCGTTCGTACAACGATTTTTTGAAAAAGGTCTGATGGTTGGGTCGGTCAAGGGATGAAAAAGGAAGGACAGGAGAGAATACCGATGAATCAGGAAAATCAGCTGCACATTGCAGAAGAATGGACAGACATTCCGGCGGGCGCCGGAATCTTCGGAAACTTTATTGAGTCCGGATTCGGCCGGCAGGTACCGGGTATGTGGAGCGAAATGCTGTACAACCGGGCATTCCGCGAGATTCCGCCCTATAAGAGGGCAACGTGGGAGTGGCTTGGCATTGATGAGAGCAGATACAACCCGGAGGCTCCCTTCTGGCACAGCGGGTATGAGGAAAATGACTGGACCGTGATCGGACAGCCCGCACTGGAGCACACCTGCGGGACGTATACCTACAAGGGGAGCACATCCCTCCTTCTGAAAAACGACTGGAAAGACCGGAACCGCGCATGTCAGGATACCGGGTCCGGCGCGGATGCCAATACCGGAGCTGCTGCTTCGTCCCCCGAAGAGAAAACCTGCGGGCTGATGCAGAAGGGAATTCATCTGCAGGCAGGAAAAAACTACCAGTTTCACCTCTTGGCCGGGAGAATCGACAGTCAGACTTCCGCCGGGCTGGACGGTTTCGGGGATTCCGTCCGGAACGAAGAGAAAAAGACCGTGAACGTGCAGATCGGCACATACGCCGCCGCGCTTCCTGTCGCAACGGATGTACAGCGCCTGAACTGGAGCTTCACCGCGAACAGGACAGAGACGGTCGAAATCCGGATGACCTTTTCCTTCCCCGGCACGCTGGTACTGGCCTGCGCATCCCTGATGCCCTCTGACAGCCTGCAGGGATGGCGAAGCGATGTCGTGGAACAGCTCCGTCGCGTACACCCTTCGGTGGTCCGTTTCCCGGGAGGGTGCTTCACGAGCTTCTACAACTGGGAAAATTCCATCGGTGACCGGGATACCCGGGAACCACAGCCGAGCTTCTACTGGGGCGGGCTGGAGGAAAACGATGTCGGTCTGGACGAATTCATGGCACTGTCGGATCTGGTTGGATTTGCGCCGCAGATCTGTTTCAACATGATGACGTCCACGCCCTTCCGGGCCAGACAGATGGTGGAATACCTAAACGCGGATGAAAATACCGGCATGGGGCGTCTCCGGATGCTGAACGGGCACCGCGCACCGTACGGCGTGAAGCTCTTTGAGATGGATAATGAGCCTGGCCGGAAATGGTCCGGCCGGGAATATGCGCGTCAGTGCGTATTCTTTGCACAGGAAATGCGCCTTGCCTCGCCCGGGATACAATTCCTGATGGCCTGCTATTCCTATCCGCCGGAGGAGCTCCCGGAGCTTCTGGACATTGCCGGCGGCGTCATCGATTATGTCATCTACCGCGACGGCCGTCCGGAATTTGTCCGCCGGATCCTGCCGGTCCTCCGGGAATACAATCGGAAGCACGGTACGTCCATTCGGCTGGCGGACACTGAATGGCTGCCAGACTGCACCAGCCCGGAGCCTTACCCGGACCCGGAGATCCCGACGGATTTCCGCTGGTGCGGCGTGATCACGAATGACTACCGGAAAATCTTTTCCACACAGCAGCGCAGCTGGAATTATGCGCTGAACGGAGCGCACCGTCTGCTGGATTACATCGGATACGGCGGCGAATTTGCCCTGGCAAACTTCAACAACATGTGCAACACCTGGGGCCAGAACGTTATCGAAGCCACAAAGGATGTCTGCTACTTGTCCTGCATGGGAAAGGTGTTTGCGTTCTTTGCAAATCATTTTGAGCCCTGCACCGCTGCGGCAGTGCAGTCGGCGGACCCCCTGGTCTTTGCGCTTGCAGTGAAGGCCGCCGGAAAGGAAGGACCTGTCCGGATTTTCCTTGTCAATCACGCCTCAGAGGACAAGAAAGTCCTTCTTCCGGAATCCGGTACGACATGGCGTTTGATCGACGGCCTGGCCGGAAAGGGGAGAATCTGCGCAGAGACGAAAGCGCAGGATACGGTTCGGAAGATTCGTCCGGAAGAAGTCCGGCCCGAACAGGGACAGAGTGAAAGAGAAGCGGGTGCAGGAGAGGTGCTTCTTCCGCCGCTTTCCATCTGCCTGTTTGAGAACTGAACGAAGAAAGGGTTCGGTTCGTCATCAGCCATCCGGTGATTGCCGGATGGCTGTTTTTGTGAGATGCACTTGCAAAGACAAATACAGAGCAATTATACTGATATCACAGGAGGCGAAGAGAATACATGATTTATATCGGCTGTCATCTTTCCATTTCGGACGGATATGAGGCGATGGGGCGGGAGATTCTCGCCATGGGCGGAAACACGTTTGCGTTTTTCACGCGAAACCCGCGGGGCGGACAGGTCAAGGCACCGGATCCATCCGATGTGGCGGCGTTGAATGCGTATGCAGCAGAACATGGATTCGGAAAACTGGTTGCACACGCGCCCTACACGATGAATCTGTGCTCGGACAAGGATCGCGCGAGGGAGTACGCCGAGGAATGCTTCCGGGAGGACCTGCAGAAGATGGAGCAGCTGCCCGGGAATTTCTTCAACTTCCACCCCGGAAATTCCCTGAAGCAGGACCGCGGGGCGTGCATGGACCGGATCGCCGGGGTGCTGAACACCTATATCCGACCGGATCAGAGCACGACCGTGCTGCTCGAGACGATGGCTGGAAAGGGTACGGAAATCGGGCAGACCTTTGAAGAGCTTCGCGAAATCCTGGACCGGATCGACGAGGACAAGCAGGACAGGGTCGGCGTCTGTTTCGACACCTGCCATGTGTGGGACAGCGGATATGATATCGTTCATGATCTGGACGGTGTGCTCACCGCATTCGACAAAACAGTAGGGATTGATCGGCTGAAGGCAGTGCATCTGAACGATTCGAAGAACGACTGTGGCTCGCACAAGGACCGGCACGAAAAGCTGGGCCTCGGCTGCATCGGTGAGGAGGCGCTTCGCCGCGTTGTCTGTCATCCAGCCCTGGCCGGTCGGCCGTTCATCCTGGAGACCCCCAACGACCGGGACGGATATATCCGGGAGATCGCGAAAGTGACGGCGTGGCAGTAACCTGGTAATGAAATTGCACACGAATCATACATGGAAAGTACTTTTCTGACAGATGCTTCTTTTCAAGCGGGTGCGTTCCTGTGTCGGATACCGGGATGCATCCCCTTCACTGGAAATCAAGATGCGGGAGGGAAAAATGACGACAGAGAAAGCAGAACAGGAAAAACACCCGTGGGAGGAGGGAGCCCTCTCGGTTTCTGACGACCGCCGTACCTTTCAGCGGGGCGGCCGCCCGTTTTTCTGGTTTGCCGACACAGCGTGGCTGCTGTTTCAGAGATTGACGCGGGAAGAGACGGAGGTCTATCTGCGGAACCGGAAGGATCTTGGCTTTAACATCATCCTGGCGGATCTCCTGCATGATCCGCTCCGGCGGAATGCGTACGGGGATCCCGCACTGGAAAACGGGGATCTGACCCGGCCCGCCCGCGGCGCGTACTGGGATCACATCAAAACCGTGATCCGAATGGCGGAAGAGCTGGGGCTTACCCTCGGGATCCTTCCTCTGTGGGGCAGCAGCTTTCTGAAGCCCGGGATGAGCCGCGCGGAGAAGGACCGGTATCTGGCGTATCTTTCCTTCGTGGCAGGTGAACTGCACGATTTCCCCAACATCATCTGGATCCTCGGCGGGGACATCAAGGGAGATACGGCGCCGGACCTGTTTGAGGAGGCCGCGCTGCTTCTGAAGAATGACCGTCCGGACCGCCTGATCGGATACCATCCTTTCGGCAGCACAGACTCGTCGGAATGGTTTGCGGGAAAGCCCTGGCTGGACTTCTATCTCTTCCAGTCCGGACACCGCCGGTACGACCAGCAGCCGGAGGGGGAATGGATTCTCCCCTATACCGAGGACAACTGGCGGTATGTGGAACAGGACCTCCGTCTGCCGGAGCCTGCGCGCAAGCCTGTGCTGGACGGAGAACCCTCTTATGAGTGGATCCTGCAGGGCCTGCACGATCCGGCGCAGCCGTACTGGAAGGCCGCGGATGTCCGGCGGTACGCTTACTGGAGCGTTTTTGCAGGCGCGGCTGGGCACACCTTCGGTCACAGCTCCATCATGCAATTTGTGAAGGAGGGGGACGCCAAGGTTTCCTACTGTGCGAAATTCACCTGGCAGGAGGCACTGTTCCACGAGGGCGCTGCGGAGATCTCCCATCTGGTCCGCCTGATGCAGTCGGTCGCCTTTCCGTCGGGGCGGGCGGCGCAGGAGAGGGTTATCTCCGGATCCGGGGAGAAGTACGACCGGGTTTCGGCATTCGCGGGGCCGGATTTCCTGTTTGCCTATGACTTCAAGGGCCGGGAATTCACCCTGGATCTCTCCTCCTGGCGGAGTACCGCGCTGGATGCGTACTGGATGGACCCTGTCACAGGGGCACGCTCCTTCCTCGAGCGGACGGTTCCGGACGGAGATCAGTTTACCCGGACATATAAACCGCCGTTTCATGAGAACGGAACGGACTGGGTGCTGATTCTTCTTGCACGGAGATAAGGTCTGCGGGCCTGTTTTTCATTTCAGGAGGGTATTATCGTTGAAACTTTTTCAAAACGCTGCACTGATCACCGATCTGGACGGCACACTGCTGACAGACCAGAAAACCGTTTCCGAGAAGGACCAGCAGGCGCTCCGGTATTTCACGGAAAACGGCGGCCTGCTCGGCTTTGCCACCGGCCGATCCCCGCGCAGTGCCTCTGTCTGGCGCAGGGATCTGCCGGTGAACGGTCCCTGCATTCACCTGAATGGCAGCCTGGTGTGGGATCCTGTGGCGGGGAAGCCCTTGAAAATCTGGGAAATTGAGAAAGCCCCGCTGCTTCCCATCCTGGAATGGATTCTCCACAATCTGCCCGACACTGTGATCGAACTGTTTACGCCGGAGGGCGATATGTTCCAGATCTCGGACCGGGCATATCTGGATCCTTATGTCGAGATGAATCACGATCCCTACGAATGGTCGACCCTGGAGGAGATGAAGAACCGTCCGTGGGTGAAGGTCCTGCTGCACAATTCCAGGGAACATCTGCGGACCATCCACCGGATGCTCGAGGAAACGAGCCCCCGCAGGGAACGGTTCAATTTCTTCTATACGCTGGATGTTTTTCTGGAGATCACGCCGGCAGGCGTGGACAAGGGCAGCGCCATGCGCTGGCTCTGTACGGATTACAGGGAATCCCTGTCCGAAAGGAAAATCATCGCGGCCGGCGATTTTGACAATGATGTCCACATGCTGCGGGAGGCAGACTGCGGCGCAGCCGTCGGCAACGCGGAAGAAGTCGCCAAAGAGGCCGCGGACGTCATCATAGCGGACAACAACCACTCTCCGATGGCAGACCTCATTCAGCGGCTCGAAAAGGGAGAGCTTCCGCTCGGAGAGGATTGAAAACGGGGACTGCTTCCCTGACAGAAAAAGGAAGCGCTCCCTCTCAGAAGTTCATGATAGGAAGCGCTCCTTCGTGAAAACAGGAGAATACCAGCGGGCATCTGCTGCCGGCGAATCTGTTACAGATCGTTACAAAGCCGCGGGCGGCGCAGCTCATAACCGTGGGAAGTCAAAGGGCAAGCTCCCCGTAGAAAGACTCCAGCAGTTCTGCGGAATGGCGGAGTGCCTTCTCCTCGTCGGCATCGAGCCGGATCTCAACGATTTCCTTCGCCCCGGTGCGGTCGATGATGGTGGGGACGGAGAGCCATACATTTCCGATGCCGTACTGGCCGTCCAGACCGACGGTCACCGGATAGATGTGGTTCTCGTTGAAGAGGATGGACTTGCAGATAGCGGCAGCAGAGGCTGCGATGCCATAGCAGGTGTTCCCCTTGCGGTTAAAGATATCCCAGCCGGCCTGGATGGTTTTCTTCTGCAGGTCCTCGCGGGTGATATCCTTCGTGCGGCTGGGATTGTCGCGCATGACGTTTGCCACGGATTTCCCGCCGATCACGGCAGAATGCCAGGAGACGATCTCGCTGTCGCCGTGTTCACCGCATACATAGGCGGAAACGCTCTTCGAATCCAGATCGTACATCTTTGCCAGCTCACAGCAAAGCCGTGCGGAATCCAGGTTGGTGCCGGAGCCGATGACCTGATTCTTCGGCAGGCCGGAGAGCTTGTAGACCATGTAGGTCATGATGTCGACCGGGTTGGAGATAATCAGGAATATGCCGTTGAAGCCGTTCTCCATGACCGAGCCGACAATGCTCTTGATGATCTTGATGCTCGGCGCAAGCATGTCCAGCCGGGAGGTCGAATCCTTGGGCATCGGAGCGGATGCCGTGATAATCACGATGTCGGCGTCTCTGCAGTCGCTGTAATCTCCCTGGTGGACATTGATGTTGCGGTTCATGAAATAGACCGAGTGGGCCATGTCCAGTGCTTCGGCATAGGACTTGTCCTTGTTGACGTCGATGAGGGCAACTTCCTCGGCAAGCCCCTGATTGATGATGGTATAGGCAGTGGTGCTTCCGACATTCCCGCAGCCAACAATTACTACTTTTGAATCCTTGAAGCTCATGGTATTTTCCTCCCTGGCCGTTCTGCGGCCGTATCATTTTTAATATTGGATAGATTAATTATACTACATAAGGCCTCATACAGAAAGGATCGTGTGCCGTGAACCAAAGTTTTCTCTTTACCCTGCTTTCTGTCCTGACAATCGTGTGCTACGGATGCCTGTCCGTGTTTGTCTGCCGCCATCAGACCCTGCACAGCGGGAAATGCGGACTCGGGAAGAGTTTCCTCATGCCGCTTCTGATGCTGTTTCTGCTCTTTTCCCTGTGCAGCCCGTGGCGATTCCTCCTCACAGGGCGACCCGTGCCGGGGACGGATGCGGCCGCGCTGTTTCCCCGTTCCGGTGTCTGGCTCCTGGTGACACTCGGCCTTCTGGCCGGCGGAGCGGGAGATACGCTTCTGGAAATCGGTGACCGGTATTTTGCGGGCGGACTCGTTTCGTTCCTGATCGGGCATTTCTTTTATCTGGCGGCATCCCTCCTGCAGATTGCGGACGGAGGGGCGTTCCGGCCGTGGATGCTGCTTCTCCTGGCGGGGTACCTTCCGGTCATCCTGACCGTCGGCCGCAGGATCGTGGGCGGCGTCAGCGGTCCGATCCGAACCGCAGTGACCATCTACCTGACCGCGATCCTGGCCATGAGTATGTCCGCAGCCTGCAGGCTGTTCAGTGTTCCTGCCGCGGCCTATGTCTCCGGACTGGCCGGAAGCATCCTGTTCATCGTATCGGACAGCATTCTCGCCGAGAATACCTTCCTTGGGGCCGGAAAGAAAGGGGTTATGCCGACGTACACCCTGGCGCAGGCCCTGCTGACCGTCGGGTTCCTGCTGGCTATGTGAAATACCAACATTACTGGAACTACATTAACTACATTCGAAAAGATTTGCATTCTTTAGAGCGTCACACAAACCTTGGATTATGTTTTAAAGATAATTGAAGATTAAATACTAGGAGATAAGTTGAAATCATTTTCACTGATCTTAAATGCCCTGAAAATAACTGCCGCGGCTGTTCTCGCTGCGGCACTGGCCGCTTTCTGCCATTTGGACTTTTCCGTTTCGGCTGGAATTATTGCCATACTCAGTATCCAGCCCACAAAGAAAGAAACGCTGTGGACTGCCGCCAGCCGCTTTGCGGCCTTCGTTTGTGCAGTCGGTATTGCGTTCCTTTGTTTCTCTCTGCTGGGATATAACCTGCCGGCATTCGGCGTGTATTTGTTCTTTTTTATCGGGCTGTGCCTTCGATTCGGCTGGAACAGCGCTATGGCAATGGATTCCGTCCTGATCACGCATTTTCTGACGACGCAGGATTTTTCTTTGTCCATGGCGGTAAACGAATTTCTGCTGTTTGTCATTGGTGTCTCTGCGGGAATTCTCGTCAATCTGTCCCTGAGAAAAGATACCAGGGGCATCGAACGCCTGAAGGCGGATACGGACAATCAAATCCGGAAAATCCTGTCCAGAATGTCAGAACGCGTCCTCACGAATGATCTGACCGATTACAACGGAGATTGCTTTCAGGAGCTGTGGGATGACCTTGGCCGGGCAAGGAATCTGGCAGAAACGAATTTCGGAAATGCCTTGTCCGGAACCGACGTGGTGTATGACAAGGAATACCTGTCCATGCGGACGGATCAATGTCACGTGCTTTATGAGATGTACAAGGAAGTCCGACACCTGAACACGACGCCGGTACAGGCACAAAAGATTTCGTCCTTTCTGCGGAAAGTTTCCGAGGAGTATGATCAGAATAATACCGTAGAAGGACTGCTGAAAGATCTGAAGATTCTGGATGACGGCATGAAACAGGAGCCGATGCCGCAGAGCCGCGCAGAATTTGAGGACAGAGCCCGGCTGTTTTCCCTGATCGGGCTGCTGGAAGAGTTCCTTCGGATCAAGAACGAATTCGCAATGAAATATCCGAATTCCGACCTATCTATTCGTTAAACCGGAGTTTAGCGAATAGAT